>CAZIHO010000021.1:23558-36552 GCA_964538875.1 uncultured Chromatiaceae bacterium | reverse complement strand
CCGCCGGGGCAAAGCGCGCCTAGCGGACCAACCCATCGCCACTCCCTACGAAGCCCAAATCGTCAATAAGCGTGGCGAAGCGAAGTGGGTGCAATTTTCCTCTAGTAAGATGTTCCTGGACGGCAAGCCCGCCATTGTGGGCAGTGCCATCGAGGTTACCGAGCGCAAACGCTCGGAAATTTTATTGCGGCAAGCCCGGGATGCGGCCGAGGCCGCGACAAGGGCCAAGAGCATCTTTTTGGCCAATATGAGCCATGACATCCGCACCCCTATGAACGGAATTCTTGGCATGGCCCAGTTGTTGGAATTGTCCCCGCTGAATGAGGAACAACGCCAATATCTGGCCGCGATCCGGGACAGCGGCGACGCGCTGCTGGTGTTGATCAATGACATCTTAGATTTTTCAAAAATTGAGGCCGGCAAGCTTGAGCTGGAAAAAAGAGATTTTGTCCTGCTCAAGGAACTGGAAAGTACCCTGACCCTTTACCGGCCCATGCTGGAGGCCAAGGGGCTAGCCCTGCAAACCACCTTCGATACCGATCTGCCCACCCTGGTCCGGGGAGATAGCACTCGCCTGCGCCAGGTCCTATCCAATTTGTTGTCCAATGCGGTCAAGTTCACCCACCGGGGCCACATTGAGGTTAGGGCTAGCCAGGCCGAGGATGCCAAGGACCCGCCGGACAAAGTTCGGCTTGAATTCCAGGTTGCGGATACTGGGATCGGCATCCCAGAGGATCGCCTGGACCGCCTGTTTCGCGCCTTCTCCCAGGGCGATCCTTCCACCACCCGTCAATATGGGGGCTCCGGGCTAGGGCTGGCGATTTGTGCCCGCCTGTGCGAGGCGATGGGGGGCAAAATCGACATAGAAAGCCAACCGGGCATCGGCTCCCGGGTGCGTTTCCAAGTGCTCCTAGAGCGCGGCGCCGGTGAACCCCGGAGGGAAAAGGCCGGGAAGCACCCCCCAGTAAACGACGCCCTGTCCCACGTGCGGGCGATGGTGGTCGACGACGTGCATATCAACCGCCGGTTGGCGGTCGGCCTGCTCGCCAGGCTGGGCATTCAGGCGGACGCGGTTTCCAGCGGTGGTGAGGCCGTGGAACGCGCTCGTACCGGTGCCTATGACCTGATTTTGATGGACATGCAAATGCCCCACATGGATGGGCTGGAAGCCACCCGGCTGATTCGGGAAATTCCGCTGCCAGCCCAACCGACCATCATCGCCTTGACCGCCAACGCATTCGAATCAGATCGGGAACGTTGCCATGCAGCAGGCATGGATGCCTTTATCAGCAAACCGTTCCGCCTCGACGAATTGCGCTCCAAGGTGATCGCCAACCTGAGGCCAAGGTAGTCAGCCTTGGTTAAGTAGATTTCCCTAGCAGCCCGAAGCATGCCGCCGGCATTTCCGCAAAACTCATCCCTCCAAACCGGGTGACGGCCTAGCAATTCGCCGTTGCCTAGAGCGGTTTCGCAAACTTGTGTCTGCCATCGCCGCCGCCGCGTTCGAGGCCATCCGAAGGACCAAGACCCCAGCACCTGCCTTGTCTCCCCGCTCCGGCCCCGCCAGTTGCAAGGAGCGCTCATCCGTATAGCCCCATGTTTTTCCACGCATTTTGGTTGAACGAGCAGGGAACACTTTACTGTCTCCCCTGGTATTGCTCCAATGCAATATTATATTCCGTGGCGTTCACTTCCTTTTTACTGCTAAAACAGGTCAAGCCACGCATTTTTTAGATAGGAGTGCACCGTCGTATGTTACGATTTTGTGTCAACGGAAAAATTTCCGGCTGGAATTTGGTCATGCCCTCAAGAGGCTGGTTTTGGCTTGAATTTGGTCGCGGCGGACCGCCTTTAAGCCAAACGGAGATGCCGGCCGCGCCGCTTGCTCATCGAGGATAACCCATGGAAATACAGGTAAAGCTGAAAAACGATAAATTGGTCGGGGATTTCTGGGGCGGGTTGGCCGCGATGCTGGTTGCCCTGCCATCCGCCATCGCCTTTGGCGTCACGATTTATAGCGCTATCGGTCCCAGTTACGCCGGTCTAGGCGCCCTGGCCGGCATATTGGGCGCTACGGCGCTGGGGCTGGTCTCTCCCGCCCTAGGCGGCACCAACCGCCTCATCACGGCTCCCTGTGCTCCAGCAGCGGCGGTGTTATCCGCCTTCGCCATTGAATTGGTCCATAACGGCGTCCCGCCCACCTCGATCGTGCTGATGCTGACCGCCCTTGGTCTGGTGTCCGGCATGATTCAGTTGTTGCTGGGATTCATGAACATCGGCAGCTTGATTAAATACATTCCGTTTCCGGTGGTCAGCGGCTATCTCACCGGCGTCGGACTCATCATCATCGGTAGTCAAATTCCGAAATTTCTCGGCGTCGCCGGCGGCGTCTCCTGGTGGCGAGCCCTCATCGCGCCGGAGACCTGGGACCTTCCCAATCTGATTGTGGGAACCGTGACTGCCGCAGTGATGATCTTCGCGCCCATGCTGACCCGTTTGGTTCCAGCGGCGATATTGGGCCTGCTGGCCGGCGTAGCCACCTATTTTGGTCTGGGGTTCGCGGACGAAACCCTGCTGGTCATGGAAGGCAACAAACATATCATTGGCCCCCTGGGGGGCAGCGCGTCTGGACTGTTCGATGCCATCACCGGTCGCTGGTCGGAAATTGGGGAACTCAAGCTAAGTCAGATCGGCGGCCTGCTGGGCACCGCGCTGACCCTGTCGGTGCTCCTATCCATCGACACCTTGAAAACCGCCGTCGTGCTGGACGCCCTGACCCGGAGCCGGCATGACTCCAACCGCGAATTGATCGCTCAGGGACTAGGCAATGTCGCCTCGGCCTGTGCCGGCGGCATGCCCGGCGCCGGCCAGATGGGAGCGACCCTGGTCAACCTGGCGAGCGGTGGACAAACCCGGGTATCCGGCGTCTTCGAGGGCGTGTTGGCGTTGGTTGCCTTCTTGGCGTTGGGCTCGTTCATCGCCTGGATCCCGGTCGCGGCGCTGGCCGGCATCCTGATGGTGGTTGGTTTCCGGATGATCGATCGCCACAGCCTGCACCTGCTTGAATCCCCCTGGACCCTGATGGACTTCATCGTCATCGTGGCCGTGGTGGGGGTCGCCGTTGGCTACAGCCTGATCGCCGCCTCCGGCGTCGGCATCGCGTTAGCCATGTTCCTGTTCATTCGTGAGCAATTGAGCAGCACCGTCATCCGCCGCAAGCTGGACGGGGCCAACCGCTTCTCCAAGCGGGCGCGTCTGCGGGACGACATGGAACTGCTGGAGAAGCATGGCAATCAAACGGTGGTGTTGGAGCTTCAGGGCAGTCTGTTTTTCGGTACCAAGGATCAGTTGTATTCCGCCCTGGAGCCAGAACTCAGCCGGCGTCGTTACGTCGTCCTGGATATGCAGCGGGTTCAATCCGTGGACGTTACCGCCGTGCATTTGCTGGACCAAATTCGAGACTCCCTGATCGAACGCAATGCCTTCCTTATTTTTTGCGGGATTTCCCATACCCTACCCAATGGACGCAATATCGGGGAACTGTTCGATCAGATGGAACTCACCACCATGACCGAGCACGTCAAGGTCTTTCGGAGCCTGGATGACGCCATCGAATGGACCGAGGATCAAATCCTCGCCGAAGCGGGCCGGGGCGAACCGGAACTGGCGCCCTTGGAGTTCTTTGAAATCGACATCTTCCAGGATCACAAAGAAGAGACCCTTATCGACCTCGAATCCAGCCTCGAAAGACGCTCCATTCCGAAGGACGAAAAGATTTATGCATTTGGTGATCCCGGCCAAGAGTTGTACATCATTCGTAAAGGTGCAGTGCGGGTGACTCTCCCAACCCCAACCGTGGGGGACGACGATCAAGGGCACCACATACTCACCTATGGCCGGGGCGATTTCTTTGGGGGCATGGCCTTTTTATCCCAAATGCCCCGGCTTAATGACGCGACGGCTCTGGAGGATGTGGAGTTGTACGTCCTGTCCCGGGAAAAATTTGAACTGTTACGGGAGTCCCATAAGCGGTTGGCCTGCGACCTGGTGGTCGCCTTGGCCAAGGTGCTCGCCATGCGGTTACGCTACGCCGATAAGGAATTGCTGGCTATGCAGGAATAGTATTACGGCCAACCCGCTAACGCGCCCGGACCCATCCAGGCGGAACGCCAAGCGCACTAGTCCGGGTTGGCCTAACCAAGAACAAGCCAACAATTCCTGATCCTCTCTTGTTCTCGTTGGATTCAAGCTATCATTGGTGCTGAAATGAATAAACAACAAAACTTGATCCATAGGGGGGGAAATATGTTCAAGCACATATTGTTGCCTACGGATGGCAGCGAATTATCCCGCTACACCGCAGAGCGCGCGGTCGCTTTCGCGAAATCGGCTAAGGCGCGCATCACCGCTTTCTATGCCAAACCCATTGGCACCTCGGAAAACTACGGGGATTTCGTGGAACCGGAAATGCTGGAACGGCTGGGTGAAAAATCCGGGCGCAAAGCCAAGGAATACCTCAGCTTCATCAAAAAGCTTTGCAAGGATGCGGACGTGGAATGCAACGCCGTTGCCGTAACCAACGACTCCCCCTGGGAAGCCATCATCAACGCCGCAGAAGATAATGACTGCGACCTGATCTTTATGTCGAAGCATAGCCGCAACGGGCTATCGACCTTTTTGGTCGGCAGCGAAACCAATCGGGTATTGACCCATTCTAGTATCCCGGTATTGATCTATCGTCCCTTGGAAGTCGATGCGGAGCGCCGGGCTGCCAAAGCGAGCTCGCGGGATAAGCAAAAGAAGAAGTCTTAGGGGGCCGAGGCCGATTGCATTTTATGCCCACCCCCGGCACTGATAGATTGCCCCCCAAAACCGGGCACAGTCAATTCCATCCAGGGCGGCGGGTCAGCGAGTATGCAACCAGCCTATTGGGGCCAAGCCTGTGGTGATCTGGCCGGTAGGGATCCAGTCCTGGGGCAGCTAATTCGGAACTACGCCGGGATGGCACTCGTCTCCCGGCGGGATCCGTTCCTGACCCTAGTTCGCTCCATCATCGGCCAGCAAATCTCCGTCACCGTGGCGGACAGCCTGTGGCACCGGTTACAACAGAGGTGCCCCTGCATCACTCCGGCGCCGCTACTCTGCCTTCCAATAGAGGATTTACAAGCCTGCGGCCTATCAAGGCGCAAGGCTGAATACCTGCATGACTTGGCTAGACACTTCCAATCCGGGCAGAGCGACATCAAGCGCTGGCCGCAGATGTCGGACGCAGAACTGATTGCGGACCTGACCAAGATCCGTGGCATAGGCGTTTGGACTGCCGAGATGTTTCTGATTTTCAATCAATTACGCCCGGATGTCCTGCCACTGGACGATATCGGGCTCCAGAAAGCGGTGGCGCGATGGTATTTTGATGGTCAGCGGCCAGGGCGTGCCCAGTTGGCAAGGCACGCGGAACCCTGGCGCCCGTGGCGATCCGTGGCCACTTGGTATCTTTGGCGCAGCCTGGATCCCGTTCCCGTCGCCTATTGAACAACGGGTGACGGCTTACCCCCAGGAAGCCCGGCCAAGTTTCCCCGGCTTCACCGGGGACTTGCCCGGCATCGCGCAGGGATCAGCCCCACAATTCCGCCAGCACCGCCGGATTTTCCAGCGTGGAAACGTCTTGGGCAACGGTTTCTCCCTTGGCCAAGGATCGTAACAACCTGCGCATGATCTTTCCCGAGCGGGTCTTAGGCAGGCTCTCCACAAACCGAAAGTCCTTCGGCTTGGCGATTGGGCCAATCTCCCGCCCCACGTGCTCCTGAAGCACGGCGGCCATTTTCGCCGCCTCTTCGCCACCTGGCCGCGCCCCGCCCTTGAGAATGACAAAGGCACATATCGCCTCGCCAGTCAGATCGTCCGGCCGGCCCACCACCGCTGCTTCCGCAACCTTGGGATGGCTGGCCAAGGCAGATTCGATTTCTATGGTTCCCATGCGATGGCCAGACACGTTGAGCACATCATCAATGCGCCCGGTAATCGTGAAATAGCCCGTGACCGGGTCCCTAATCGCGCTATCCCCGGCCAGATAATACTTCCCCCCAAGGTCTTCAGGATAGTACGCAGCCTTCACTAGGTCAGAATCCCCCCAAATATCCCGAATCATGCCGGGCCAGGGTCGCTTCAGTACCAGCAGCCCTTCCGTGCCAGGCTCCACCTCGGCCCCCTTTTCATCTACCACCGCCGCTTCTATGCCGGGAAACGGCAAGGTACAAGACCCGGGCACCAAGGGTGTCGCACCGGGCAGGGGGGTTATCACGTGCCCGCCAGTTTCCGTCTGCCAAAAGGTATCGACGATGGGGCAGTTTTCTCCACCAATTTTTTCGTAAAACCATAGCCAAGCTGCCGGGCTGATCGGCTCACCTACCGTTCCAAGCACGCGCAGCGATGAGAGATCAAACTGGCTAGGCGCCACCGCCGGATTCATATCCGCCGCCACCGCAAGAGAGCGAATAACTGTCGGAGACGTATAAAAAATGCTGACATGATGTTCCTGGATCATTTTCCAGAACCGCCCGGCATCCGGGTAAGTCGGGATCCCCTCATAGATCAATTGGGTAGCGCCGCAGGCCAGGGGCCCATAAGTGATATAGGTATGCCCGGTTATCCAGCCAATATCCGCAGTACACCAGAACACATCGTCTGGTTTCAGATCAAACGTCCACTGGGTCGAAACCGCCGCCTGGACGAGATAGCCGCCAGTGGAATGCTGCACGCCCTTCGGCTTGCCGGTGGAACCCGAGGTATAAAGCAGGAACAGGGGATGTTCCGCCGCTACCCATTCGGGTTCACATTCGTGGGCTTTGCCTTCAATCAACTCATCCCAGCAGATATCCCGGCCAGATAACATCTTGCAGTCGCCGCCGGTACGTTGAAACACGATGACGTGGCGGACAGAATGACAACCTCCTAGCCCCAATGCCTCGTCGACGGTGGCCTTCAATTCTTGAATCTTGCCGCCCCGGTATTGCTGGTCGGCGGTAATCACCGCCACAGCGCCGGCATCATGAATCCGGTCTCGCACCGCCTGGGCGGAAAACCCGGCAAAAACCACCGAATGGATGGCCCCAATCCGGGCACAGGCCAACATCGCGGTGACCACCTCGATGCTCATTGGCATATAGATGACAACCCGGCTGCCTTTCTCAATACCTACGCTCTTTAATCCGTTGGCGAATTGGCACACCCGGTCCAGAAGATCCGCATAGGTGACCGTATCTACCCCGCCATTCTCGGATTCGAAGATAATGGCGACCTTCTGTCCCAAGCCAGCCTGCACATGGCGATCCAAGCAGTTATATGCGGCATTGAGCCTTCCATCCGCAAACCACTTGAAAAAAGGGGCATTTGAGTCGTCAAGAATCTCCGTGAAGGGGGTCTGCCAACTGATATGCTCCCGTGCCAGGCGCGCCCAGAAGGCCGGGTAATCCTGATCGGCTTCCGCACACAGGGATTGATAGGAACCCATGCCAGAAATGTTCGCCTGGCGCACGAAGTCCACTGGCGGTTTGAAAAACGAGGCCTGTTCGGGTTGTGTCATGTCAAAACTCCTGAGCGGTTATGCTTACCGACGGATCAGACAACCGGGTTTTCCAAGCGGCCGCCACATCGGCAAAAGTAATAAGTACTTGATTTTGAATACCACGGCGCTGGAAAAAGCGGAGCCGCGAACGGCCTCACCAGTGGTTATCGTCAGCCTAAATCTGGTGGAGATTGCGTCTCTGATCGGTGGTTAACGACTCTTAGCCGTAACAAATTGGCCACTAGCTATCGCTCATTCGCAACTTGGATCAAGCGCAATTTCTCCCACGTTGGTCCCAACTAACACACGGGGCCCCTGAGGGAAACACCATTTAATATATGGAAAAACCGGGACATTAGAACCGAAAGGCTTTGATAGCTGAGCATTATCCTGGACAAGATCAAAAACCTAGGCGCGGGTCATAGATCGATCTGTAATGGCGGCTCCTACGAGATACAATTCCTACAGGAAGATTAAAGTATCTCGCGATTCGGCGCCTTTCGTCAAGGTGAAAAAGCAAAATCGCCGGGACTACACCATACTAGTGAAACCGGTTTCATTGGCAGCGCCTCATTAACTCTTGGATCCCTGCTAAATCCGTCTCCCGTGCGCGTCCTGATCCGATGAATCGCTGCCGTTTCCTTAGATCAGGACTGATACTCCCGAATAGGTTTGGGCCAAGTGGGTAATAGCATCCAGGTCAATGATTCCGGCTAATGCCTGGATAGGCTTCCCTACCAGCGGGAGCGGCCCAAATCGAGGGTTTATCCAACCGGGCCTGGGCTTGTCAATCGACGCCAAGTGGCGGAATGCTGCCCTGCAGGTGTCCCGCCTTCAGCGATGGTGATTAGCGCCGTCGCACAGCTAGCCTTGTCACGGTGAATCAAGGAAAGCCCCTGCGGTAGCCGCAGCAGGCAACGGCAGGAAAGTGGGAGCCGAGTAGAAGTGCAGACTGTCGTAAATCCAGGCCAAACGAAACATAGTTTTTGTTTGGTGGGCGTGTCGGGCAAACGGGCGAGTGGCCGAAGGCCAACGGCGTCGGCGCCCCATCGGTTCAGGCCGGGTTAAGGGGGGTGGATTCCAGCCAACCGCAGCCATTGCTCCGGGCAGGGTAGCATCCTGGCTCAGGCGCCCATGGAAATCGGTGCCCCGCCGGTGGCAGTCAGCTGACGGAGCCGCACGATATCCCGCATCGGCGGCGCCCCGAATAAGCGGCGGTATTCGCGGCTGAACTGGGAGGGGCTTTCGTAGCCAACCTGAAAGGCCACGCTGCCGGCATCCCCATGTTCCACCAACATCAAGCGGCGCGCTTCGTGCAACCGCAGTTGTTTCTGGAATTGCAACGGGCTTAAGGCGGTCATGGCCCGGAAATGATGGTGAAACGTGGAGGTGCTCATGCGGGCCTGGGCAGCCAGTTCGTCGATGCTCAACGGCCGGGTGAAATGATCCTTCAACCAGTCAATTGCGCGGGCGATCTGCTGACCTGGGGTTCCCGCCGACGCCATCTGACGCAGGCGCTCCCCTTGATCCCCCACCAGTAACCGGTAAATGATTTCCCGCTGGATGATGGGTGCGAGGATAGGAACCGCTTGCTCGTCGTCCAGCAGGTCCACCAGCCGCGCCAAGGCGGCCACCAACGGCCAGGTTACCTCGCCGGTCGCCATGCCCGGACTGGAATGCCGCACCGGCGCCGGCGGGAGGTTGCTGTCCACCACCAAGCGAGATAGCTCGCCCTGATCCAGCGTCAACCTCAGGCCCAGGTAGGGCTGCTCCGGACTGGCGCTCAGCACCTGCACCAGGGTCGGGAGATGCAGGGAGGTGATCAGGAAATGGCGCCGGTCATAGACATAGGTGACATCCCCAAGCAGCACCCGTTTTGCTCCTTGGGCGACCAGACAAATGCTGGGCTCGTACATCAGGGTCAGGGGTTCGGTCGGTTCGGTACGGCGGAACAGCGCCAAACCGGGAACCGGGGTGACGAGCCGCTCGCCCGACGCGGTCCATTGGTCGATGCGCTGGGCCAAGGCGTCCAGTGCCGCCGCCATCTGTGCATCGGCGGGTTGTTCCATGATGATCCTGGCTCCCATGAAGTTGCTGACGGGTTGCCCCGTGCTAGAGGATCGAGCAGGTTCGTCAAGTCCGAACCGGCGGCTTGATTCGGTCCCAATACCCTACGCGCCCATCCGGCGGCAGCTCAGCGTGCGCTCTAACATCTTTATAATCAGGAGATTATAGCCGGTTATCAATCCGAAAATGACACATCGACCAAGCTGCCGCGCCACCTCGACTTGCAACCGGCGGCCGACCCTCCAGAGGATCAGGCAAAAATTCAACAGGAATGGTCTAGCGACCCCGGCTTGCCATGCCTTATGTTGGGTTCTCACCAGATTGGGAGGATCCATCATGCAAACACGTCGGTTGGGCAACAGCGGGCTGGAAGTTTCCGCCCTGGGACTCGGCTGCATGGGGATGAGCTTTTCCTACGGTCCCCCCGCCGACCGGCAGGCCATGATCGCGCTACTGCGGAGCGCGGTGGACCGGGGCATTAACTTCTTTGACACCGCTGAAGTCTATGGCCCCTTCACTAATGAGGAACTGCTGGGCGAGGCGCTCGCCCCGGTGCGGGACCGGGTGCTGATCGCCACCAAGTTTGGCTTCGACCTGGAGCCCGGACACGACCCTAGGGGCATGACCGGCTTGCCGGGCCTCAACAGTCGGCCGGAACGGATCAAGCAAGTTGCGGAGGCGTCCCTCCGGCGTCTGCGACTCGACAGCATCGATCTGTTCTACCAACACCGGGTTGACCCGGAGGTGCCCATCGAGGAGGTGGCAGGAACGGTGCAGGACCTGATCCAGCAAGGCAAGGTCAAGCACTTTGGTCTGTCGGAAGCGGGCGTTCAGACCATTCGCCGGGCGCACGCGGTCCAGCCGGTCACGGCGCTCCAGAGCGAATATTCCCTCTGGTGGCGGCGGCCCGAGGAGCAGCTGCTGCCGGTCCTGGAGGAACTGGGAATCGGCCTGGTCGCCTATAGCCCACTCGGCCGGGGCTTCCTCACCGGCACCATCGATGCCAGCACTCCTTTCGCCAGCACCGATTTCCGCTCGTCCCTGCCCCGCTTTACCCCGGCGGCGCGGCAGGCCAATCAGGCATTGGTCGATCTGCTGAGCGGAATTGCACGCCGTAACAACGGCACCCCCGCGCAAATCGCGCTGGCCTGGCTACTGGCCCAAAAACCCTGGATCGTGCCGATTCCAGGGACCACCAAGCCACATCGGCTGGACGAGAACCTGGGAGCCCTCACCTTAGAGCTTACGGCCGCTGATCTCCATGAAATCGACCAAGCTGCCACCCGGATCCGGATCCAAGGTGCCCGCTATCCGGACCCGATCGAGCAACTGACCAATCGCTAAACAACATCCACCAAGCCACGAGGATCACACCATGCCCATTGCCAAAGCCTATTCCGCCGCCAGTGCCCTATCACCGCTGGCCCCGCACCAGATCCAGCGCCGGGAACCCACCCCACAGGACGTGCGGATCGAAATTCTGTTCTGCGGCATCTGTCATTCCGATCTGCACTATGCCCGGGATGAGTGGCACAGCGTCATGCCCACGGTCTACCCCTGCGTGCCGGGCCATGAAATCGTCGGCCGGGTCACCCAGGTCGGGGCCGCCGTTACCCGGTTCAAGCCCGGCGACCTGGCGGGGGTCGGCTGTCTGGTTGATTCCGACCAGAGTTGTCCCCATTGCCAGGCCGGGCTTGAGCAATTCTGCCCAAACCAAACCCTCACCTATGGCTCCCCGGACCGGCACCTGGGTGGTGTCACCTATGGCGGCTATTCAGACAGCATCGTGGTCGATCAAAGCTTCGTGCTCCGCATCCCCACCAACCTTGACCTGGCCGGGGTCGCGCCCCTGCTGTGCGCCGGCATCACCACCTACTCGCCCCTGCGTCACTGGGGCGTCGGGCCGGGCAAGAAGGTCGGCGTAGCCGGCCTGGGCGGTCTCGGCCACATGGGCGTCAAGTTCGCCCGGGCCCTGGGCGCCCAGGTGGTGGTCTTCACCACCTCGCCCAGCAAGCGAGAGGACGCGCTGCGCTTGGGCGCCCACGAGGTGGTCATCTCCCGGCACGCCGAGGAAATGCACCGCCACGCCGGCAGCTTCGACTTCATCCTCGACACCATCGCCGCCGATCACGATCTCAACGCCTACCTCAATCTGCTGGGCCGGGACGGCAACCTCACGCTGGTGGGCGCGCCGGAGAAGCCGCTGTCCGTGTCGGCGTTCAGTCTCCTGTTGGGCCGCCGCAGCCTATCCGGCTCACCCATCGGGGGCATCGCCGAAACCCAGGAGATGCTGGATTTCTGCGCTGACCATCAGATCACCGCCGACGTGGAGATCATCGCCATCCAACAGATCAATGAAGCCTACGAACGGTTGCTCAGGTCCGACGTGAAGTACCGCTTCTCCATTGACATGGCATCGCTGCAGGGCTGAAGACCTACCCGCTATTGGGGATGACTAGCAAGGGGCACCTGGGCGGACGATACCTGGGCGGGCTTGCGGCACCCCGGCCGCGTCCCTGCGAACCGAAGCACCCGGGCATTTTGGAATAGGAGCGCAGCGCCTGAACGCCGGATGGACCCGGCCGCAGGGCGCGGCGGAATCCCATGCCAAGTATTGGCTTGGCCGCCACAGGCCCCGCGCTTGATAGCGCAGGCGCTACCAGCCAGGAAATAAACAGTCTTAAACAGGTCCCAAAAAGCTATTGTCCAAGTGCGATAGCACAATCATTTTTACACTATTTTTTCTTTTTTAGTTAAATTATTTTTTATTTGCGGCTACCAGGTCACTAGTTCCCGCCCCTGTGCCTGGATGCGCTACTGCTCCCATCCGCCGGTCCGTCCCATCGGCCGTGGGGGGTCCTAGTTGACCTAGAAATCCATTGCCTGGCTCAACAAACAGCGCGCATGTACTAACCGGTCTATTGCTCAGAAGAAATCCACGCCGTCGCCGTTGGGCGCGGCGCGGTCTGCCACTAGACCTGCGTCCTGGAGATCCTGGAAAAAGGACACCCGGTTGCGCCCATGCTCCTTGGCGTAATAGAGCGCTTGATCCGCTTGGTCGATTACGCCGGCGGTACCCTCCTGATGGGTGATTTCCACCACGCCGATGCTGATGGTAATTTGGCCCACCTGGGGAAATTCCCGGCTTGCCACGGTTTTCCTCAGGCGTTCGCAAACCCGTTCCGCGTCCTCTTTACAAAAGGTCCGGAACACCACCACGAATTCCTCACCGCCGAAGCGAAAAACCCGGTCCTCCTCACGAAATGAACTTAACAGCAGGCGCGCCAAAAGGATCAAGACTTCATCACCATACAGATGGCCAAATTGGTCATTGACCCGCTTGAAAAAATCCACATCCACCAC
>CAZIHO010000021.1:0-23458 GCA_964538875.1 uncultured Chromatiaceae bacterium | reverse complement strand
CAAACTTTTGCCCGGCTGGAACTCAGAACAAAGGCTAGGCGGGGCGGGTCGAAAATCCCGGAACAGCACCTGGGGCGCCGGCCAGCGGGGCCGTTTGCAAGGAAAGCTGCGTCCTGGTTGGCGCCCGTTGCCGCTCACCAGCGGATAGGGCGTCCAAGCGGGCGGGCGCGGCGGGATTGCTAGACCCTGCCATGCCGGGACCGCCCCGGCTGGCTGCTGGTCAGGACTTGGTCCAGGCCAATTTTCGCCGGTACAGGGTGGAGGGATGAATCTGCAACAGAGCGGCGGCCTGGGGTACGTTGCCGTCGCACCAGGCCAGGGCCTGTTCAATGGCATCCCGCTCTACGTCCGCCAGGGGCCGGATAGGTGGGCTGCTCCCCTTGCTCAGGGGGGGCGCTATTGCCTTGGCTGGCTCCGGCTGGGGTGCCACCAGCGCCGGCGACACTTGATTCAGAGGCGGCGGCAAATGGGCCAGAGTCACCCATTCCCCGTCTTGGAGCACGGTGACATTGCGCACCACGTTTTGCAGTTGGCGCACGTTGCCGGGCCAATCGTAGGCGTTCAACACCGCCGCGACGCCGGGCTCGAAGCCCCGAAAGCTCTTGCCTTCCTCCCGGGCGTAGCGTTGCAGGAAATAGTTGGCCAGCAGCAGGATGTCCCCACCCCGGTCCCGCAGCGGCGGTAGCTGGATGGGCACCACATGCAGCCGGTAGTAGAGGTCCTCCCGAAAGCGGCCCAGCTTGACCTCCCGCCAGGGATCCCGGTTGGTGGCGCAGACGATGCGTACATCCACCTGTTCCTCGGCGCTGCCACCCACCATTTGAAAGCGGCCCGTCTGTACGAAGCGGAGCAGCTTGGTCTGGGCCTCCTGGTGCATTTCGCCGATTTCGTCCAAGAACAGGGTGCCCCGGTGGGCGCGCCGGATGGCGCCGACCCGGTCCTGGACCGCGCCGGTGAAGGCGCCGCGCCGATGCCCGAATAATTCGCTCTCGATGAGTTCGGTGGGGATCGCGCCGCAATTCAGGGCCACGAAGGGGCCGTCCTTGCGGCTGCCGTGGCGATGGATGGCGTCCGCGCAGACTTCCTTGCCGGTACCGCTCTCGCCGGTGATGAATAGGGTGGCGCTGCTGGAGGCGCAGGCTTCGATGACCCGGTACACCATCTGCATGGGCAGGCTATTGCCGACGAAGCCATGAAAGCGGTCCCGGTCGAACTGCTGTTGGTAGGTGTCGATCAGGCTGGTCAGGCGCTGATGTTCCAGGGCATTGCGTACCGTGGTGCGCAAGCGCTGGGCGTCGAAGGGCTTTTCCAGGAAATCCCGGGCACCGTGGCGCATGGCGTCCACCGCCGCCGCCACCGAGCCATGGCCGGTGATGATGACCACCAGGGTGGGCAAGGCCCGGTCCTGGACCTGGCGCAGGATCGCCATGCCCTGCATATCCGGCAGGAACAAATCTACCAAGAGGAGATCCAGCGGGGTCTGGTCCAGATATTTCAAGGCCTCCTGGCCAGTTCCGGCCAGCAGGGTCTGGATATTCTCGGACTCCAGATAGGTGCTGTAGAGCTTGCCCAGCCCAGGGCTATCCTCGACGATCAACACCCGGGGCCGGTTGGCCGGAGCGGCGGCCGGGTCCGGAACCGCGATCGGATAGTCCAATTCCACCCTCGCTCTGGTTGGGGTCATGGCGGACCCGCAGGTCCAGATTGCTTCCATGAGGATAGCAGCCACCAGCCAGGGAAACAGGTTTTGGGCACAGTTGGCGACTGGCCAAGGAAGGGGCTGGCCACCCTGGGCAACCCCGGCCGGAACAGGGTGTGACCTGTTTGCCCGGCTAGCTAGGCCAGATGGCGGTCAGCCCACCTGATCCTTAGCCCAGTGGAAGCGCTGCTCGTAGGCCCCATGGGTCGCCAGCGACACTTGGGCCAGCAGTTCGGCACAACGGCGGATGTCCGCCTCATCCCCCGTGGCGACCGCCGCTTCCAACCGGATGGCTTGCTCCCGCAGGCGGCCGGCGCCGATGGTGCCCGCATTGCTCTTAAGGGCGTGGGCCAGGCGTCCGCATTCACACCAATCGCGCTGGCCCACCGCCCGGCCGATGTCCCGCTCATAGCCCAGGGCTTCCCGGAACAGGATTGCCACCAACTCGGGCGCCAGGGCCGGCGAGGTATCTTCCTCCAGGCGGGTCAGGGTGGATTCGTCCAGCAGGGCATTGTCCCCGGAACCGGTCTTGCTCTTGGCCGCCATGCCGGTCCAGCCGGACAAGGCTTGCAGGAGCTTTTCCCGGCGCACCGGCTTGACCAGGATGTCGTCCATGTCCGCCTCCAGGCAAATGCGCCGGTGCGCCAGGTCGTCGTCGCCGGTCAAGGCCAGGATCGGCACGCCAGCGCCCCCATCCATGGCCCGAATGCGCCGGGTAGCCTCCAGACCATCCATTTTCGGCATGGAGATGTCCATCAGAATCAGGTCATAGGAACCCCGCTGGACCGCGTCCACGGCAGCGGCGCCGTCGCTGGCAAACTCCAGGTCGCATTGGGCACGGGACAGAAAGGTGGCAATCAACCGCTGGGTGGATAGGCTGTCATCAGCGACCAGAATGCGCGGTGTCGGGCTGATGGGGGTAGTTTGCAGGTTCACTGGGTCGTCTCTCCGGATTCTTTTCATTTCCTAGGCGCTCGACATTCAATTCCGTGTGCGAGGTCATTCAGGTGCAGACCACCCACCGCTTCCAGGCTACTAACAGTTTTCGTGCCAACCCGGCAATGCGGCTAGCATCCTGATATAGACCGGGAGGGAGCGGTTTGCACCGCCCCGGACTTCGCAATTTGCGATTTTGTTGCAAATTGCGACTCAGATTGCGGCGCGCCTGGCGCCACCCGCGTCGCGATTCGCGCCGGGCGACGCCTGGGCCCCACCCGCTCGACTGGCCCGGAAGTTGCGTTACTCCTTGATCCAACCCGGACCCACGGAGACTCCCTGTGAAATACCGTCCCAACTGGCTCACCCTGGTGGCCGCGCTGATGTGCGCCTCCTGGCTGACTGCCGCGTCCGCCGACTTGGCGGAGATCCGTGCCCGCGGCGAACTGCGCCACCTGGGCATCCCCTACGCCAATTTTGTCACCGGCCTGGGCGACGGCATGAGCGTCGAGTTGGCCAAGGGATTTGCCGCGCACTTGGGAGTCCAGTATCAGTTTGTCCGCACCGACTGGCCGGACATCATCGGCGACCTGACCGGCAAGAAGGCGCGCCCCAAGGGCGAGCAAGCCGAGGTGGTGGCGACGGTGCCCATCCGCGGCGACATGATCGCCACCGGCATGACCATCCTGCCCTGGCGCCAGACCCTGGTGACTTTCACCGCCACCACCTTCCCCACCCAGGTGTGGCTGGTGGCCCGGCACGACTCGCCCCTGCACCCCATTGCCCCGACCGGCACACTGGCGGGCGATATTGCCCTATCCAAGGGACTGTTAGCGGACCATAGCCTGCTGGGCAAGGCGGGCACCTGCCTCGATCCCAGCCTGTACGACATTCAGAACAGCCGCGCCAAGCTCAATCTCTTCCCAGGTTCCCTGAACGAATTGGCGCCGGCGCTGCTGAGTGGCGAGTCGGAACTGACCCTGCTGGACGTACCCGACGCCCTGGTGGCGCTGCAGAAATGGCCGGGGCAAATCAAGGTCTTGGGGCCGATCAGCGAAATCCAGGGCATGGCGCCGGCGTTCCGGCCCGAGGACAAGCAATTGATTGCTGAATTCGACCGCTATTTCAAAGAGTTGCAAGCCTCCGGCAAGTTCCGGGCGCTAGTGGAAAAGTACTACCCCTTCGTGGGAGACTATTTTCCCGAATTCATCGCCAACGCCCGCTGATGGCCAACCCAGGCCGGGCGTCCCCGCTGCGGCCAGGGCACCACCCCGGCCATCCACCGCCGGCGCGGGAAGGTGGCGGGTGGCGGGTGGCGCCGCAAGCTTGACAGGTTCACTTGCCAAGGGCTGGAATAGAGACCCCATGCCGGAACCCGCCGAACCCACCTCCAAATCCTGGCGGGACTTCAGCTCTAGCCGGGGCCTGCTGGCGTTAGCCATCCTGGCGCTGCTCGCGTTCCTGGGCGGGCTGGTCTATTCCAACTACCGCAACCTGGAACAACTGGCCAATTCCGTGGCGGAAATGCGCCGCTTCGAAATCCGGGACCGCGCCCAGGTACTGCATTTTTTTCTCTCGGAGCGCTTCGAGGACCTGCGCCACCTGTCCAGCAGCCGGGAGGTGCAAGTTTATTTCGAGAACCGGGCGTTGGGCATGAGTGAGCGCTACGGGTTGCGCCAGAGTCTGATCCCCATCACCCAGCGTCTGCGGGAACTCCAGCAAAGCAAGAAGGTCGCCAAAACCCAGACCTACCAGCGGCTGGTGCTGGCGGACGAATCCGGCCTGCTGCTGGCGGATTCCGCCGCACCCGGCGCCGAGCCCCCCGGTTCCTTACCCAATCTAGCCATCGAGGAATTGCACGACGCCACCCTGGTCGCCGTGGATGACCATATGCTGCTGGCCCAACCCCTATGGTTCCGGGATGTCTATTCCGGAGTGCTGCTGGCTTGGCTGAAGACCTCAATCCTGTTGGACCTGCCTGCCCTGGCCGAAAATAAGGGCGCCCGCCAACAGGTGCTCTGGCTGCGGGACCACCAGGCCCAGGTGGTGGGTAAGGGCCGGCCCCTGCCGCCGGAATCCGCCGTCCGGGAATTCCCCGGCATCCCGGTTCAAGAAGTACGGGAATATCGGCGCCCCGCCAGCGACGGCTTTTCCGGCCTGGTCAGCGTGGCTCCCGTGGGTAACGCCGACCTGTACTTCGCCCTGGAACAGCGCCAAGCCGAAGCGCACCAGGTACCGGATCCCCGCCCCCACGCCCTGGCCCTGGCGGCCCTGGCCCTGGTGCTGCTCACCGGCCTCTGGTGGGTATTCCGCACCAACCTGCGCGCCACCGAATTCGCCGCCCGGGCCCAGGAAGCGGCGCGCCGGGAAAGCCATATCCAGCGGGCCAACCTGCTGCTAGAAGACGAGGTGCACGCCCGCCGCGACACCGAGCAGGCCCTGGCGGAAGAAAAGCAGCGCCTCGACTATGTGCTGCGCACCACCGGCGTGGGCGTGTGGGACTGGCAAATCCAGTCGGGCGGCTTGGTGGTCAACGAACGCTGGGCGGAAATTCTCGGCTACCGCCTGGACGAATTGCAGCCCTTGACGATTCAGACCTGGCGGGATCTCTGCCATCCGGACGACCTGAAGAAATCCGCTGCCCTGTTGGATGAGGTGTTCGAGGGCCAGCGGGACCTGTACGAATGCGAAACCCGCATGCGCCACAAGCACAACCACTGGGTATGGGTGCTGGACACCGGCCGGCTGGTGGCGCGGGACCGGGACGGCAACCCGGCGCGCATGATCGGCACCCACCTGGACATCAGCGAACGGCGCGAGGCCATGACCGCCCTCAACCGGGCCAAGGAACAGGCGGAGCGGGCCAATCAGACCAAGAGCCAGTTCGTGGCCAGCGTCAGCCACGAAATCCGCACCCCCATGAACGGCGTGGTCGGCATGGCATCCCTGCTGCTGGACACGCCCCTCAATCCGGAACAGCGGGATTGTGTGCAGACCATCAAGCAGTCCGCCGACGCTTTGCTGGACATCATCAACGACATCCTGGACTTCTCCAAGATCGAGGCGGGGCGCATGGAACTGGAGGACTCGCCGTTCGAGCTTCAGCAACTGGTGGAAGACGCCTTGGACTTGGTGTTACCCAGGGCCCGGGACAAGGGCCTGGAGCTGTGGAGTTGGGTGCCCTCCAGCCTGCCGCGCTGGCTGTTGGGCGACGGCGGACGCCTGCGTCAGGTGTTGCTTAATCTGCTGGGCAACGCGGTCAAGTTCACCGACCGGGGCAGCGTGACCCTGGTGGCCACTGAAAACCGGTCCAATCCCGCCGCGCCTCAACTGCGCTTGGCGGTACGGGACACGGGACCCGGCATCTCGCTGGAGGCCCAAGAGCGGCTTTTTCAAGCCTTTTCCCAGGTGGACGGCTCCCTGGCCCGCCGGGGTGAAGGCACCGGCCTGGGGCTAGCCATCTCGCGCCGGTTGGTGGAAGCCATGGGCGGCACCATCGGCGTGGAAAGCCAGCCGGGCGCTGGCTCCAGTTTTTGGATCAGCCTGCCCCTGCGGCCGGCGCCGGTCCCCCGCGGCGAGGAGGAGCAGGACAGTGGCCTGTTGCAGGGCCAGGGCGTGCTGATCCTCTCCCAGGAGCCGAACCTGACGCGCCTGCTGGAGGACTACCTGAGCGACTTCGGTTGCCGGCCGCTACATGGGGAGCCCGGCGAATCCCTGGCCGCTGGACTGGCGCGGCTCCGTGCCGCCGGGGTGGCGCCGATGGCGGCGATTCTGGTCAACCGGCCGCGCCTCGACGCGGACGATTACGCCGCCGCTGCCGGGGTGCGCCTGATTCGGGTCAGTGGAGCCCGCGCCCAAGGCGACACCCGGTATGAACTCTGGCTGCCCTGGCCGATCAAGAAACGGGCGCTGCGCCAACTATTGCAAGGGCGAGACGGTCTCACCGGCCACGAGGACGGCGGGGATACCGGCCAGCAGACCCCCAGCCAGCGCCCGTTGCGGATCCTGCTGGCGGACGACAATGCCACCAATCGCAAGGTCGCCATCATGATGCTGGAGCGCCTGGGCCACCGGGTGGATCAGGCGGAGAACGGCGGCGAGGCGCTGGTGGCCCTGGAGCGGGGTAGCTACGACCTAGTGCTGATGGACGTGAGTATGCCGGTCATGGATGGTTTAGAAGCTTCCCGCAAATGGCGCGCTTTGGAACCCTTGGGACAGCGGTTGCCGATCGTGGCGGTCACCGCCCACGCCGCTTCCACGGACCGGGACCGGTGCCTGGCGGCCGGCATGGACGACTTCCTGGCCAAGCCGGTACGCATGGCCCAGTTGACCGATGTCATCCGGCGCCTGACCGCCGGCGGGGGTACGCCTCCGGAACCCAGCCCCGCCCCGGACCTGGACGCACGCTCCTTGTTCGACCGTCAGGGGTTGCGGGATGAATTGGAGGTGGACGCCACCGTCGTCGATGAACTGACCAGCCAGTTCCTGGTGGAATTGGAGGATCTGCTGGCGCGGCTGGAACGCGCCGCCGACGCCGGCGACCTCCTGGAACTGCGCCGCGCCGCCCACATCATCAAGGGCGCGGCGGGTAATCTGTTCGCCTACCCACTTCAACACCAGGCGGCCAAGATGCAAGAGTTGGCCCAGGGTCAGGATCTACCAGGCTGCCGCCGGGAACTGGCGATCCTGCGCCTCATCGCCGGCCAGACCCGGCGCGCCATGTCCGGCAAGCCGGTCTAGGACGCCGGTCCTTCGGGTGGCCGGCTCCGCTGGCCCCTCCAGTCGATCGAGGTCAAGGGACGAGCCGGTGCTGGGGGGGAACCTCCCTAGGAACCCGCTGGCCCAGCAGCAAAACTGGGCCGGGCAGGCACGGCGTCAAAACAGCTCACCGTTGACCGGACCAGTGCCTGGCCCGGCCCCCATCAGCCGGGCATGGCGGCGTAAGGCGGCATCCCGGCTGCGGGCCGGATTCAGGGAGGGTCCCAGCCCCCGGATATCCCCCAGCCAGCGGCGCCGATAGCTGCCCTGGGGATCGAAGCGGGCCGCCTGGAGATCCGGGTTGAAAATCCGGTAATAGGGGGCGGCGTCGGCGCCACAGCCAGCCACCCATTGCCAACCCAGACTGTTGTTGGCCAGATCCGCGTCCACCAGGGTGTCCCAGAACCAGCGGGCGCCGTGCCGCCAGTGAATGCCCAGATTCTTGGTGAGCCAGGAGGCGGCCAACATACGGACCCGGTTGTGCATCCAGCCGGTGCTCCAGAGTTCCCGCTGGCCGGCGTCCACCAGGGGAACGCCGGTTTCGCCCCGCTGCCAGGCGGCCAGGGCGTCCGGGTCCTCCTGCCAAAAATCCTCCCCATAGCGGCCATCCAGGCACTGCCAATCCGTGTGAGGATAGGCCAGCAGCAATTCCCGGGCGAACTCCCGCCAGCCCAGTTGGCGCAAAAAAGCCTCCGCCGAAGCGCCCGCTGCGGCGCCCTGGTCACCGGCCAACAGAGGTTGCAGGAGGGTCCAGACCCGGCGCGGGCTAATCTCCCCGAAATGCAGATGGGGCGCCAGCCGGGAAGTGCCGTCCCAATCCGGCCGGTCCCGCCCCTGTTGATAGTCCCCAGCGGCCTGATCCAGAAAGCGGCGTACACGCACCCAGGCACCCGCCTCGCCCGGTTGCCAGTGGGCCGCCAGCTTGTGCCACCAAGGATGGGTGTCCAGCAGGCCCAGACTGGCCGGGCCGGCGGCGGGCATTCCGCCCCAGCCGTCCGGGGCGGCGCCGGTCCAAGGCTGGACCTGGGGCGGCGCCAGCTCCAGGTGCCGGCGGGCGTTGCGCCAAAAAGGCGTGAACACCCGGTAGGTTTGGCCCTGGCCGGTCAGGATCTGGCCCGGGGGCAGCAGAGCGCCGCCTGGCAGGAGCTGGAGGCGGCGTCCAGTAGACTGGAGCAGCGCCCCCAAGCGCCGGTCCCGGTCATCCAGGCGGGGCTCGTGGATGGAATTGCATACCACGGCCCCGGCACCCGCCTGGGCAGCGAGGGCCGGAATCAGCTCCAGGGCCGGACCCCGCAGGGACATCAGGCGCAAGCCCCGCTGGGCCAGGTCCCCGGCCAGGGCGTGCAGGCTGTGATGCAACCACCAACGGGACGCACTCCCCGGCGCCCAGGGTGCCTCTGCGTCCGGATCGTAAATATAGAGAGGGCACAGGGGCGCCCGTTGCGCCAGGGCCCAGGCGAACGCCGGGTTGTCGTCCAGGCGCAGATCCCGGCGTAGCCAGACCAGGATGGCAGCGCTCATGGGCGCACCCCCCCATAGGCGGGAAATTCCCGGTCCAACTGTTCCAGCGCCCCATGGCTACGCTCGCCCAGCACCCCGACGCCGGCGGCCGCCAGACGCTGGGCCTGGGCATTGGAATAGGAGCCCCCCACCCATAGAGGCAGGGCCAAACGGGGAACCAAGGCGCCCAGTTGCTCCGGCAGGTCCGGGGCCAGGTCGGCCTGCTCGGTCCCGGACAGGATCACCGCCGCCGCTCCGGCCCGGGCCGAAGCTCCCGGCAACTGTCCCAGGGGCAGGTCCGGACCCAGGTACAGCACCCGATACCCCCGCCCCAGGGTCCCCAGGGCAAACATCAGCAGGCCCAGTTCATGGCGCTCGCCGGGCAGGCAGGCCAGCAACAGGCGCCGGCCCCGGGGACGCTGGGACTCATGATGCAGGCGGGACCCCAGTTTGTTGCGCAGATAGGTAGAGAAAAAGTGCTCCTCGGCAATGCCCAGGTCCCGCTCGCGCCAGCGCTCGCCGAGACGCCTGAGGCTGGGCGCCAGCAACTGGTCGGTGACCAGGTCGATGGGATACAGGGACAGTGCCTCCTGGTAGAGGCTGTCCAGGCGGCCGTCGTCGAAGGTTTCCACCGCCCGCAGCAAACGATGGCGCATGGGTTCCCAAGGATTATCGGGGCGCCCGGCCGGCAGGGGTGCGGGCAAGCCGTCTTGGACCAGGCGCGCCGCGTCCCGAATCGGCAGATTGGCGTCCAGCAGGCGCAACACGTCCCGCACCCTGGCCAGGTCCTGCTGGTCGTACAGCCGGTGGCCGCTGGGCGCCCGTTTGGGCTTGAGCAGCCCATGGCGCCGCTCCCAGGCCCGCAGGGTGGTGGCGGGAACGCCGGTCAATTCCTCCAGGACCCGGATCGGGAAGCCGGCCGCCTCGCCCGGTTGGCGGGTGGTTGGCTCGGTCATAAGGCCCATCCCCCCTGCCAAGGCGTCAAGTTCTCCATGCGCTCTCCTCGCTATGACAGCTTGTGTAAAAAAATAGTTGCACATTTTAAGTTTGCTGTCTAACTTTTAGCTTGTACACCCTAGCGAGGATACCCCATGCCCCTCACCGACACATCCGGCCCCCCGTCCCGGCCCCAGTTGGGCGTCAGCGCTTGCCTGCTGGGTCAGCCGGTGCGCTTTGACGGCGGCCACCAGCGGAATCCCTTCCTGGCGGACCAGTTGTCCCAATTTTTCGACCTGGTGGCCTTTTGTCCGGAAATGGAGTTGGGCCTGGGGGCACCCAGGCCCAGCATCCAACTGCGCCAGCAGGATGGCCGCGTCCAGTTGGTCAGTGGCCGGGCCGCCGGCCAGGGCCAGGCCGAGGACCTGACTGGGCCAATGCTCAAGCTGGCCGGGCAGTGGGCGGAGCGCCTGGGGGCGGTGGACGGACTGGTGGTAAAGCGGGGCTCACCCAGTTGCGGCCTGGAGCGGGTGCCGGTGGTGGTGGGGCCCAACCTGCCGCGTCGCCACGACGGCCAGGGCGTATTCACCCAGGAACTCCGGCGCCTGCTACCCCTGGTGCCAGTGGAGGAGGAAGGGCGGCTCCAGGATCCCCTGCTGCGGGAAGTGTTCTTGGAACGGGTGTTCGCCCTGCACCGTTGGCGACAGATTCCGGACCCAGAGCAGTCCGTGGGCGGCCTGGTGGAATTCCACGCCCGCCACAAGCTGCTGCTGATGGCCCGTGGTCCCCAGTTATACGCGGAACTGGGGCGCATCGTGGCCGGTGTGACCCGGGCCAGCCTGGCGCAACGGCGCGCCGCCTACATCGCCCGGTTTATGGAAGTGATGGCGCTGCGGCCTAGCCGGCGCAAGCACATCAACGTGTTGCAACACATCATGGGCTACCTGAAGCGGGACCTGAGCAGGGACGACAAGCGGGAACTGCTGGACTTGTTCGATGCCTACCGGCACGAGCGTTTGTCCCTGGTCAGTCCCCTGGTGCTACTGCGCCACCATTTGCGGCGCATTCCCAACGTCTGGCTGGAATCCCAGTATTACCTGGCGCCCTTCCCGGCGGCACTGGCGCCCCGGGCACGCATTTAACCCTTGGGAGGAGCAAGCCATGAGCGGTGATCCCGTGGAACCCACCAGCCTGGTGCATCTGCGCCTCCAGGCGGACTGGCGGGAGGGGCACTCCCAGCATACGGCCATCCATCACTTCCCCAAGGTCCACCTATGGCGGGACCTGGAGCTACTGCCCGCCCCGTTGCGGCGGGATCTGCTGGGCCGCCCGGCGGGCTGGATCAGCCGGTATGAGTTCGCCGCTGGGGAGCTCATACCAGACTGGAATCCCGGCTTGCTCCATCGACTGGCTAGCCGCCATTTGCGCCCCCGGCGCCACACGGCGGTGCGGCCATCCCTGGGACGCTTTTTCCCTAGCGGGTGGGTGGCCGAGGGGGTACCTGGTATTTTCAGCCAAGACATGCGGCCCATGCGCCTAGCCGGGCTGGGCGCAGGCTGCATTGTCTGCGATTTCAATCACCCCCTGGCGGGCCGGGCACTGACGCTCGAAATGGAAGTGCTGTCCGTGGCGCCTACGGAAACCGAACACGGCGGTCGTTGCACCGATTGCGTGGCCGACTTGCTGACCGGTCCCGGCATGCAGATGCGGCATCAGGGTCAAGCTACGGACTTTGGCGCCCCGGAACCCTATCGGCGGCTGGATGAATACCCAGACAGCTATTTCTACAGCCTGCCCCGCCTGTTGTCACACCTGGACCAGCAAGCGCTGGCGCAACTGACCGCCCTGCATGGGCGGTTGCTGGCGGGCCGGCGCCGGGTACTGGACCTGATGGCCAGTTGGGATTCCCATCTACCGGCGGACCTGCCGGTTCCGGAACTGACCGGCATCGGTCTCAACCAGGACGAACTGGCGGCCAATCCCCGTCTCGGGCGGCGTATCGTCCAGGATCTCAACCAATACGGCACCCTGCCCCTGGCGGATGCCAGCCTGGATGCAGTGATCTGTTCTCTGTCGGTGGAATATCTGACCCGGCCCCGGGAACTGTTCCAGGAAGTGGCGCGGGTCTTGGTGCCGGGGGGACTGTTCCTCACCAGCTTTTCCAACCGCTGGTTCCCCACCAAGGCCATCCACTTGTGGAATGATCTGCACGAGTTCGAGCGCATGGGCCTAGTAAGCGAATTGTTCCACGCCACACCGGCTTTTGGCGCCCCCCACAGCCTATCCATCCGGGGCCTGCCGCGACCGGAAGACGATGCCCACGCCGAGGCTTCGCCTTGGTCGGACCCGATCTACGCGGTCTGGGCCCTGACCCAACCGCACCGGTGAAGCCGTCGCGGCGCGCCGCAACCACACCCCGGAGTGGCCGGTGGGGCAACCCAATCCTGGCGCCCAACAGGGGCCGCCAGGACTCCCCCGGGATTCATTCCCAACACCTTCCCCCCGAATCAGGGGAGCGCCAATTCCCCATTTAAGCTTGGGAACACCTCGCCGATATGTCAGTTATCGGCGGGGGGCTGAACCCGGGTTATCCGGCGAAACATTCGCCACCACGGGCCGGCCGGGGACACCCGGGATGCGGTGACACATCGGACCATTGGGGGAAAAGGGTCCGGAGGGGTGAGTCCCCTCGGGTTTCCCTGGATACATAGCTCAGGCTCAAACACGGAGAATTTCAATGCTCGATAAATTACGCTTGGCCGTCCGTTTGATGGCTGGTTTTGGGGTGGTGACCTTGCTGTTCATGATTGTGACTCTGGTGGGCGTCACCAGCCTCCAGAATGTGAACCAAGAAATCGACGACATGGTGAAGGATAAATTTCCCAAAACCGTCTGGGCCAACGATATCGTGGAAAGTATCAACATCATCGCCCGGGCGGCCCGTAACGCCCTGCTGGTCACCAGCGACGAGGAAATGAAGAAAGAAATGGCCCGCTTCGAGGAGCCCCGCAAAATCATCAAGGAACGGCTGGAAAAATTGCAGGAAACCATCCACAGCGACAAGGGCAAGGCGGTGCTCAAGGACCTCACCGACGCCCGGGCCATCTACCTCCAGGACCAAGACAACTTTATCAATCTGGTCAACAGCGGCAAGAAGGACGAGGCCCGCCAACTGATGCTGGGCTCCATCCGCAAGAGCCAAGGCAACTACGTGGCGGCAGTAGTCAAGTTGATCGATTTCCAGACCGGCCTGATGAATGAGTCGGGTAAGACCGCCGACGTGGCCGCCGACAACGCGGTCCGGCTGATGCTCCTCCTAGGGGGGGTGGCCTTGGTCCTAGCTATTGGTATCGCCATCCTGCTGACCCGTTCCGTTATGAAGCAATTGGGCGGCGAACCCAGCTATGCGGCGGACATGGTGTCCAAGGTGGCGGCCGGCGATTTGAGCGTCAAGATCGAAACCCGGGCCGACGACCAAGGTAGCCTGTTGTTTGCCATGAAAAACATGGTGGACAAGCTGGCCACCACCATTTCTGAGGTGCGCGCCGCCGCCGATAGCCTGGGTTCCGCCAGCAACCAGATCGCCGCCACCAGCCAAAGCCTGGCCCAGGGCGCCTCGGAACAGGCCGCTGGCGTGGAGGAGACCACCGCCGGCATCGAGCAAATCAGCGCCAGCATCGCCCAGAACACGGAAAACGCCAAGGTCACGGACGGCATCGCCACCCAATCGTCCAGCGACGCGGTGGAGGGCGGCAAGGCGGTGGGCGAAACCCTGCGGGCCATGAAGAGCATCGCCGCCAAGATCAGCATCATCGACGACATCGCCTACCAGACCAACCTGTTGGCGCTCAACGCGGCCATCGAGGCGGCCCGGGCCGGCGAACACGGCAAGGGCTTCGCGGTGGTAGCAGCGGAAGTGCGCAAACTGGCGGAACGCAGCCAGGTGGCGGCCCAGGAAATTGGCCAAGTGGCCGGGTCCTCGGTGGGACTGGCGGAGCGGGCCGGCCAACTGCTGGACTCCATCGTCCCCAATATCCAGCGCACCGCCGATCTGGTCCAGGAAATCACCGCCGCCAGCAAGGAACAGGCGACCGGCACCGGCCAGATCAATATCGCCATGGGACAGCTCAACCAGACCACCCAACAGACCGCGTCCGCCTCCGAGGAACTGTCCGCCACCGCCCAGGAAATGCAGGCCCAGGCGGAAGCCTTGCAGCAGCTCATGTCCCATTTCAAGCTGGAACGGCGCATCGATACCCAGACCCGGACTCCGGCCAAGACGGGCACGGCGGCCCGCCGGCCCAAGGCGGCGGCCCCGGCCAGCCGCGCCCAGGTGCCAACCCAGGTGGCCCGGATCGACGAGGATTTCGCCCGCTTCTAGGCACCCGCCCATTAATCTGGCCGCCGCCGCACCCTCAGGAGACCCGGGCCGGCGGCGGGATTCGCGGCCGGAGCCGGTCTGGCTCCGCTGGATAGGTCCCCATAATGAAGGATTATTCTACCTAAAATGGAACCGAACGCACCGGGATCAGGGACAAGCCGCCGGCCCAGGACCGGCGGCCGGGGCCACCACTTCCGCCATCGCCGCTGTCCAGGGGCAGCCTCGGCACCCCGGATATTGCCACTTCTGATGATGTTGTTGCCGGTCTAATGCCATGTCTGCGTCAACCCCTGTGAACGTCAATGTGCCCCGCTTCATCCGCCAGCGCCCCTGGTGGCTGCTCCCCTTGGCCGGCTGGGCGCTGGGGGTGGGATTATTGATGGAGGCGCGCATCCAGGATGTGCGGGAGCAGGCCATCCAGGTGGCCACCGAGGGGGCCCGCAACATGTTCCGCATGGTGGTCCTCACCCGCGCCTGGAATGCTGGCCACGGCGGCGTGTACGTGCCGGTCACCGAGAAGATTCAGCCCAATCCCTACCTGGAACACCCACGGCGGGACCTCAAGACCACGGACGGCCAGGAATTGACCCTGATTAACCCGGCCTACATGACCCGCCTGATCGCCGAACTGGCGGTCAAGGAAGCGGGAGTCGTGTTCCATATCACCAGCCTCAAGCCCCTGCGTCCCCAAAACAGCGCGGATGACTGGGAAAAGGCGGCCCTGGAAAGCTTCGAGCAGGGCACCAAGGAACGGGTGGCGGTGGTAGCCGGCGCGGCGGGCGAGCAATTTCGTTACATGGCGCCCCTGGTCGCTCAGCAACCCTGCCTGCGCTGCCATGAACACCAGGGTTACAAGTTGGGCGATGTGCGGGGCGGCATCAGCGTGTCCCAGGACTACGGGCCCATCCTGGCCACCACCGTCGAGGGAATTGGACAAATCAAGCTGAGTTACGGCGCCGTGTTCCTGTTGGTGGCCCTGCTCGCCTGGGGACTCCTGGAGCTGTTGCGGCGCCGCTGGCATGACCTGGCCCGCACCATTCTGCAACTCCAGGACGCCGGCGAACTGACCAAGCAACTGGTCATCAACGAGCGCTTGGCGACCCTCGGGCGACAAAGCGCGGGCTTTGCCCAGCAGGTGGGAGACCCCATCAACATTGCCATGGCTGCCATGTCCCAGCATGAGACCACCTTGACCCGCATCGAGGAGTTACTGAGCGCCGAGGAAGTGGAGGAGGCGGAATTGCGCAGCGAATTGGGCACCCTGCGCAAGGCGGACCGGCTGGCCCAGTCCGGGCTGCGGCGCGCCACCCAAATGATGCAACGCTTCCGGCGCACCGCCATCAATCGCCTGTCCGAGCAGACCCAATTCTTTTCGGTGCGTGCCCTCATCGACGACATGGTGGAAGCCCAGGGCCCCGAATATCAACGCCTGCCCATTGATGTCCTGGTGACCTGTCCGGAAGATCTTTGGGTGCAGGGGGAACCGGGCCTGCTGGATCAGGTGCTCACCAACCTGACCCAAAATGCAGTCCAACATGGCTTCGCTAACGGCCAGCGGGCCGGGACCATCCAAATTGACGTCACCCACCAGGACGGGGATTTACTGATCCGCTTCGATGACGACGGCGCCGGCATCGCCCTGGGGGAACTCAGCCGCATCTTCACTTCCTTCGATTCGGTGGGCGGCCGGGTGGGCGAATCCCGCCATGGCCTGTTCATCTGCCACCACATCATCATTCATCGCTGGGGTGGCGTCATTCAATGGCAGAGCGAGACCGGCAAGGGCTGCCACTTCGTCATCCGCTTCCCAGTTCGTGTTGCCAAGCAGGGTAGCAACTAGCCGGGGGCCGGTGGCCGGGTACCCCGCCGGCCCCCGCTTTTTTTGGCCCCGCGGCCATTACCTATAATGGGCTCCCGGACCCTGACCCGATTCTGCTCCACAACCGGGGGATATCCATGATGACGAGGGACCTGCATGGTCGTCAGCAGCCGGGCAACTTGCCACCGGATCTGCCCGGCTTGGCCGGCCCCCTGGGCACCCTCGCCTGAGCCTTGGACAGCCAGGACCTCAGCGTTCTCGGACGGGCCCTGGAATGGCTGGACGCCGGGCGGCGGGTGGTGCTGGTCACGCTGCTAGCCACCTGGGGACCGGCGCCGCGCCCGGTGGGCGCCCTGTTGGCCTTGGACGAGGATGGCCAGCCCTGGGGCTCGGTGTCCGGCGGCTGCGTCGAGGAACAGCTAGCGGAACGGGTACGGACCTGCTTTCCAGAACGCTGTGAGTTGGTCAATGTCGGGATGACCGCCGGCCAAGCGCGCCGGGCCGGCCTGCCCTGCGGCGGAACCCTGCAACTGCTGCTGGAGCCCCTGGGCGACGCCAGCAGCCTGCGGCCGGTGGTGGCGGCCCTGGTCCGGGGGGAACGGATTGCCCGCCGCCTGGAGTTGGCATCCGGCGCGGTCAGTTGCCACCCGGCGGCGGCCGGGGACCGCCAGACCTTCGACGGCCACAGCCTGACCCAGATCCTCGGCCCCCGCTGGCGGCTGTTGCTGATCGGCGCCGGCCAGATTTCCCATTACCTGGCGTCCATGGCCCAGGCCCTGGATTACCGGGTGCTGATCGGTGAGCCCCGCACCGAATACGCCGCCAACTGGCGCCTGCCCGGCGCGGAACTGCTGCCCGGTATGCCGGACGACCTGGTGCGAGACCTGGCGCCGGACCAGCATACCGCCATCGTGGCCCTCACCCATGATCCGCGCCTGGATGACGCGGCCCTGATGGAGGCCCTGCAAAGCGATGCCTTCTACGTCGGCGCCCTGGGTTCCCAGGCAAGCAGCGCCAAGCGCCGGGCACGGCTGGCGCAACTGGACATCACCCCGGAGCAACTGGCGCGCCTGCGGGGTCCGGTGGGCCTGCCCCTGGGCGGCCGGACGCCCCCGGAGATCGCCCTCGCGGTGCTGGCGGAATTGACCGCCCTGCGCCATGGCGTACATCTGCTGGTGGCCCCCGCCCCAAGCGCTCCCGAAGAGGAGCCGCCAGCCGGACCCAGACCTGGGTGACGCTGGGCATCTTGCTGGCGGCGGGCTTCTCGCGCCGCTTCGGGGCCGACAAGTTGGCGCTGGCCCTGCCGGACGGGGTTCCGGTGGCGTTGCAGGCCGCCCGCCATCTGGGCACCGCCCTGCCCCGCATCCTGGCAGTGGTGCATCCCGGCGCCCAGCACCTGGCCCGGCTATTGATGGCGGAAGGTATTCCGGTGGGCATTTGTCCGGATGCGGCCCAGGGCATGGGGGCCAGCCTGGCCTGGGCGGTCCGGCAGGCGGCGGACGCGGACGCCTGGGTGGTGGCGTTGGCGGATATGCCCTGGATCCAGCCTAGGACCATCGGCTTGGTGGCCGCCGCCCTGGACCGGCCGGACGCGCTGGTAGTGCCCTGCCACCAGGGGCGGCGCGGACATCCGGTGGGCTTTGGACGGGCCTACCGCCAGCCATTACTGGACCTGGGGGGTGACGCCGGCGCCCGCTCGATCCTGGCCGGTCACGCCGCCCAAGTCAGGGAATTGGATTGCCCGGATCCCGGCATCCTGGCGGACATCGACCGGCCGGCGGATCTCCAGTGGCGGCCCGGTCCGGCCGGCTCCTAGCTGGGGGTGGCCGGATGGTCGTTGGACGCCAGGACCAACTGGTCGAACTCGCCCCGCTGGTACAGGCGTAAAAAGGCCGCCACCACCTGGGGGTCGAATTGGCTGCCGCTGCCTTCCTGAATCGCCGCCACCGCCTTCTCCGCCGGCCAAGGCTCCTTGTAGGGGCGCCGGCTGATCATGGCGTCGAACACGTCCACCACCGACACCACCCGGGTCACCAGATGGAATTCCCCGGAGCGCCGCCCAGTGGGATAGCCGCCACCGTCCCAGCGTTCGTGATGGCTATAGGCGATTTCCCGGGCTAAGTCGAAGAAATGATCGTGGCGCAACAGGAAGGCGCCGATCTCCGTGTGACGGTGAATGGTCCGGTACTCGTCCGGGTCCAGCCGCCCCGGCTTGGACAACACGCCGTCCGGAATGCCGATCTTGCCCACGTCGTGGAGCCGGGCGGCCTTGCCCCAGGTGACCGCCTCTTCTTCCTCGATACCCAGTTCCATGGCCACCATGCGGGTGTAGGCGTCCATGCGGTTGATGTGCTGGCCGGTGGTCTTGTCCTTGAACTCCGCCACCTCGGCCAGCATGTCCACCGCGTTGTTGTGGGACTGCATCATGTTCCGGTGCAACTGCAGATTCTCCAGGGCGATGGAGGATTGCTGGGCGAGGATCTTCAGCAAGCTGCGGTCTTCCTGGGACAGGCCGCCGGATGGCTCCACGTAGATGAAGCCAAGGGTCTGGCCATGCCCGCGCAGGGGCAAAATCATGCCGTTGGCGCGCATCCCCTCGGGGGGCGCGTCGGTCAGCACCGCCTGGGTGCAGATTTCCCGCAGTTCATCGAAACGTTCGCTGGTGGGGAAGGAGTCGGACGCCGCCTGGACCGTGAGTTCGCCCCCGTCGAGGGTCGCGATCATGCCACCGATGCCGGACATGAAGCTGTGGTCGTCCAACCGGCACAGGCCGATGACCTGGGTCAGAATGCCGTTGAAGAATTCCTGCAGGGAGCGGGGCGAGATCCGGTAAATCTCCGGCGCCGCGTCCAGGATGCCGGCCAGGCCGTTGCGGTTGATTTCAATGGTGCGCAGATCCCGGTACGCCTTCAGGGCGGACCGGACCGTGGTATAGAGACGCTGGGCGGTCAGTTCGGTCTTGTCCTTGTAGTCGTCGATGTCGTAATGGTCGATGACGTAACGCTCCGGCGCCGCCCCCGGCTGACCGGTGCGGATGACGACCCGCAGGCTGTGGTTGCGCAGCGTTTCCCGGATGTGGTTGACCAAGCGGAGCCCGGCATCGTCGGTCTCCATCACCACGTCGATCAGCGCCACCGCGATGTCCGCCCGCACCCCCAGGATCACCTTGGCTTCCGCCGCCGAACCCGCTTCCAGGATCTCCAGTTCCCGGTCCGCAAATCGAAAGCCCTTGAGGTTGAGCCGGGTCAGGCTGCGGATATCCGGCTCGTCGTCCACCACCAGCAGAATCCAGGGCTTGTTCCTGGGCTTCTGAGGGGCCGGCCCGGACGCAGCGGCGGGGGTGGTGACTGTGGCGGCGCGGATGATCTTCATGGCTGGCAGGTGATCGCTGGTGATGGGTCGCTGGATGAATGGCCGGGAGGGTGCCCTGGACCGGGTCCCGCTAGAGGGCGTCGGCGGCGCCGGGCGGTTCCAGGGGCACCTCGATCAAGAATCGGGTGCCTTGGTCCGGAGCACTTTCGCAGCGAATGGAACCCCCGAGGCGATTGGTCACGATGTCATAACAGATATAGAGCCCTAGCCCGGTGCCACCCTGGCCGCGACTGGTGGTAAAGAAGGGCTGGAAGATTTTTTCCACCACGTCGGGACTCATGCCCCGGCCATTGTCCGCCACCTCGATGCAGACGCGCCCCTGATCGTCCCAGACCCGTACCTGAATCCAGGCACCCACCGCATCGGGCTGGAAGCCGTGCTGGACCGCGTTCAGCAGCAGATTGGTGAATAGCTGGTGAAACAAGCCGGGCACCCCCTGGATGGCCCAGTCCGGGTCGCAGTCCACCCGCACCTCGGCGGGCGAGTGCTTGAGCCGCGCACGCAGGGTCAGGAGATCATCCTGGATCAGGTCCCGCAGCCGAAATTGGGTAACCTGCTCGGACGCCTGGTCGATGGAGGAGCGCTTAAACGCCCCCACTAGGCCCGCCGCCCGGTTCAGGTTGGCCAGCGCCAGGGTGGAGCTTTCGTCCAGCACGTTGAGATGGCCGAGCAGATCCTCTTCCTGGACCTCGTCCTGGCTCATTAGGCTGCGCAGCGCATGGGCAGACTGTTGCAACTGGGACACGGTGCCCACCGCGATTCCGATCGGGGTATTGATTTCATGGGCGAATCCAGCCGCCAACTGGCCGATGGCGGCCATTTTATCCGCCTGGAGCAGGCGGCCTTGCTCTTCCCGCAATTGCCGGTTGGTGGCGATGAGGGCCTCGGTACGCTCCCGGACCCGCTGCTCCAAATGGGTGTTGAGGGTGGCCAACTGGTCCTGGGCGTTGACCAGTTCCCGATGCTGGGATTGCAAATCTTGATAGGCGGCCAGCAGGCTTTCATTGCGCTCCAGCAGTCCCCCGTAGAGGCGTTGCAAGGCACCCAGCAAAACCGGGGTGCGGGGATCGGCGTTGTCGCGATCCGCCGCGTAGGCTTGCTCCGGGGTCGCGCCCCGTTGAATGGCGTGAATTTGCCGGCCCAGGGATTGGTCTTCCCCCAGGATGTGAAAGATGAGCCAGTTGGCTAGGTAATCCGCCATTTGCGCCAGGGACAATTGGCCGTGCTGATGGCGGGTGGCCATCCAGGTAATCACTTGATCCACGAATTTTTGGTGGGCTTGGTGATGGGCGTTCTGATGTTGGGCCAGCACGCCATGCTGACCCATCAGTTGTTCCTCACAGCGGAAGTGATAGACCGTGTATTGGGCCAGGTCATTCAGGAGCGCGTCGATCTGGTCATTGCTGGAGCTGTCAATGGAACTGACCAGTCGATTGAGTAGATCCACCAGATGCTGGTGCTGGCTGTCCACCTCCGGCAACTGGGTTTCAAACAGGGGGCTCCACTCAAAGGCGGCTTGCATAGCCGGACTCCTTGGAAACAGCGTAAGTTGGCGTAAGGCCTGGCCACAGGACCTAGGGCTTGGCAGGTCTGAAGGAAATATCGGCCGAAGCTGCCGGGACCTTAACTAGGTTCGGCGGCGAGTTTGGGAGTTGGTAACGCCAAGCCGCTGGCCGCTGCGGGCCCTGACCGGGCGCCGCCGTGCCGAGCGGCCGGGTAGCGCTAAGCGCCGGTGCTGGCCGCCGGAAAGCTCAACAGCACCTCGGCGCCGCCGTTGGAATGCACCCTGAAGTTGCCGCCAATTTGCTTGGCCAACGCCACCATGAGCCGCCAGCCCAGCCCGGTGGCTTGGCCGGGAGAGAAATCCTTGGGCAGGCCGGTGCCATGGTCCGCCACGCGGATGGCAATCTGGTCTCCGTCAGCGCGACACAACTCCACCTGGAGGTGACCGGCGCGGCTACCGCCGCAACCGTGTTTGATGGCGTTGGTGACCAATTCGTTGACGATCAAGCCGCAGGAAATGGCAGTTTCCAGGTCGAGGATCACCGGCTGTAGCTGGTGCTCGATCCGGATCTGATCGAGGCTGTATTGGTGGCCCAACTGGTCTAAGAGCTGTTTGAGATAGGTATCGAAGGGAATGCTGGCCAGGTCCTCGGACCGATAGAGTTGTTCATGCACTAGGGCCATGGAGCACACCCGGTCCGCGCATTCATCGAACAACTTGCGCACCCAGCCGTCCGCCACCGCCCGGCCCTGGAGGGCAAGCAGACGGCCCACCAGTTGCAGGGCATCCCTGACCCGATGGTGGATTTCCCTAGCCAATGCCTCTTTTTCCTGAAGGGCGGCCTGGATGCGGGCTTCCGCCGCCTTGTGTTGGCTGATGTCGCCGTCCGTCCCCACCATGCGCAGCGCCAGGCCATGCTCATCCCGCTCGATGACCCTGCCCCTAGCCAAGATCCATTTCCAGTCTCCGGAGCGGGTCAGCATACGGAATTCCGCCGCATAGGCCGGCGTCTGGTTGGCCAGATGGGCTTGCAGGGCCTCCTCCACCAGCGGTAGATCCTCAGGATGAATATGCCGGCGCCAGTTGCCGGAGGTGGCGGGAAACGCGCCGGGGGCGTAGTCCAGCATCTGGTACCAACCCTCGCTGAGATACATCTCGTCCCGCTGCACCGCCCAATCCCACACCCCCTCGGCGGCGGCCTCGATGGCCATGCGCAGCCGTTCCTCCTTGGCCTGGAGGGCCGCCTTGGTGCGCTCCAGGTCGGCGGTGCGTTCCGCGACCCTGGCTTCCAGTACCGCGTGGGCCTGCTCCAATTGCTGTCTGAGCCGCTTGGCCGCGATCTGGTTCCTGACCCGCGCCAGCACTTCCCCTTGCTCGAAGGGCTTGATGATGTAATCGACAGCGCCCAGGGAAAACCCGGTGACCTTATCCAGGGTTTCGCTCAAGGCGCTGATGAAGATGACCGGCACCGCTTGGGTGCGGGGATCTGCCTTGAGCCGGCGGCAAACCTCAAAGCCGTCCAGTTCCGGCATACGCACGTCCAGCAGAATCAGGTCCGGCGCCTTGGCCGCCGCCGAACGCAGCGCCAAGGCCCCGCTCGCGGCCGGTCGTACCTGATAGCCCTGTTCGCCGAGCAGGGCGCTCAACAATTTCAGGTTGGCCGGCGTATCGTCAACGACCAAGATTTCGCCCGGAGGCAAATCAGTCACACCCATATTGGTCATAGGTCTTATTTTTTCAGAATTCCTATCTCGTCCCGGTCAAGGCCGATGGCGCGGGTACCGGGTGATACCCCAGCGCTAGCTGAGGACATACCAGCCCCCGGCCGGGGGTCGGGTGCCACCCACAGGCAGGCGCCCTGCCTGACTAGGGCTGGGCGGGAATCCCGGCGCCGGGGCGACCCCGCTTAGTTCTTGCCATCCAGCCAATGCAGCAGCATTTCATGCTGGAACTCCCGGGCCGCCGCCAACACCCGCGCCACCAGCTCCGGCTGGGTGGCGCGGATTGGCTCTAGGGCCCGTTGGGTAGCCGGCAGGTCCAGTTCCTGCACCGCCGCAGTCAGGGCGGTACGCACCGGGTCCGGTAACAAACGCAGCTCGCGCCCGCCTAAGCGGCCCAGCGGGCTGGCGCGCCCAGCTTCGGGTGGGGCCGGCGGCGCTTCCCGGACAAAGCGTAGACCCAGCAGGTCAGCCATGACGTTTAAGATATCGTCCAGTTGGAACGGCTTGTTGACCAGGGTATCGGCGCCGGCATCCAGCAGTTCCCGGTTCTGGTCCAGGAAGCTGGACGCGGTGATGCCGATGATCTTGACTTGTTCGCCCCCGCTCAGCGCCCGGATCTGCCGGATCGCCTCGGGACCTTCCATGACCGGCATGCGCCGGTCCATCAGGATCAGCTGGGGCCGCCACTCCCGGAACAGGCTCACGCCATCCGCCCCATTTTCGGCCACCCGGACCGTCAGACCGGCCCGCTCCAACAGGCGCCGCAACAGCACCCGGTTCGACAATTCATCTTCCACCAGCAACACCGACACCTCACCCTGGCCAGGTTCCA
>CAZIHO010000020.1:0-38386 GCA_964538875.1 uncultured Chromatiaceae bacterium | reverse complement strand
TGGTGGAGGCGGCGGGAATCGAACCCGCGTCCGAAAGCCCTCTGCCCTTGGCCCTACATGCTTAGTCTCGTCATTGGTTTTAGCCGACCTCAGCCCGACGGACAGGGCATTCGGTCAGCGATTCCCTAAGTTTTAGCGGTTCAGGCCGGGACTTCCATCGCCGCGATTACGTGTGATTTGACCCCTGGAACCCGGACCCACGAACAAGTGCCGGTCAGAGGCTGGCCGCTTTAGGCGGCCAGAGCGTAGTTGTCGTCGTTGGCAACTATTGTTTTGCAGATGGATTAACGAGGAAACCTGCATCCTCGGCATGCACCTCAGGTTTCGCGACCCCCGTCGAAGCCAGGTCGCCCCCTTGATTTGAATAGACAGTGTAGGGGCGTGGAGGTTCCGGGGCAATCCGACGTTGCGGTTTTCGCCGGGCCGGGTCTAGCCGGAGCCGCTCCAGGGTCAGTCCTGAAAGCCGAATTGCTTGATGAGTTCCTGAATCGGTTCCAGTACTTCCTGTGTTGGGTCGATCAGCATGAACCCAGTGCCCATGAAGGCGGGATTGGTATCTGGCCGGCTCCACATACTCGTGGCCCGAAATTGTATTTGGTGGTTTTGTTCATCGGCGTCTTGCCAACGCATTTCTAGGTTGTATTCCCGATCCTTGGGGATGGCGTGTTCGCTGATGACCAGGAGTCCGCTGGTGTTGAGATCGACCAAGTGTCCCAGCATGTCCCCGCTATCCTTGTCCCACACCCGGAGGTAATAGATGAGGTGGCGGCGTTTGATGGAGCGTCGATCGCTGGGCAGGCTCTTCTTGGGTTGGGGTTCGTTCTCGTACGAGCGGGTCACGTACATGCTGGTTTCCTGAGTTGCGGTTTTGCGTGGTAGAGCCGGGTCCGGTCGCCGGCCCTGGAGGATTCCTTGAGACACCGGGTTCTGCTGGGAGCGCCGAAGCCCTGATAAGCGGGATAGCGTCAACCGGGCGGAAAACTGAAGCCCTGGGTTGCGGACAGAGGACCTGGGAACCAGGATACGGCGGGCAAAAAAAAGCCCGGCAAGGTGCCGGGCATAAAACGCTCTGCTCTTGGTCAGAGAGAGACGAGGAGGACATCGAACAAACATCGAGCGCTTTCGGCTCCGCTGGAATTGATCCGGCCGAGCGCGGGGACGCAGACCCCAGCAAATCAGGTTGCTTCCGCTACCCCTATTCGGGACAGCGGAGCTACCGCGTTCCGGATTCCTCAGGTTGCTCGTGAGTGTGCCGCTGGCGTTTCTCTGATGAGCTTCCCCTGTCCCCGGAACCAGGCCGCCGTACGACTTTGCATTTCGTCGCCATCGGCGGCCAATGTCCGGGCGCGCGCCCTTGGGTGGTCCGGGATCCCCTAACTAGCGCGCTTAGTCCTACTGGTACCCGCTAGGCCGCTTGAAAGTAGGGTGCCTTCTTGGCAGCCGCCATATTTTGCTCGTACCAGGAGCGGTAGCCTTCCCGAGCCTCGCCCATCAACTTCATATTTTGGCGGCTCTCAGCCACGATCCGGTCGCCGAACTCGCGGGCCATTTCCATTTCGGCCCTCATGAGTTCGTTGTAGTTCTTGTTCTCGGTAACCAGCCGGTACTGACGCAGGCCGGTTTCGACGAACAGGGTCGCCGCGTCCATCTGGCGGGACAACAGAGTCTCCAGATTGCGCAGGGTGAGATCCGCCAGTTTGCGGGTACTCTCGTAAGTCTTGCTGTTAAGCTCGTTCATCATATCGATGTTGTTAGTCGTCATTTTGTCCTTCTCCTGTATTGTGCAGTGCACCATTTGTGCGGTGCAGCATAAGGGAGGCGGTACGGCTTGTCAAGCGCTTTTTTGTGCGGCGCACAAATTTAATAACACCTTATTACGACATTAACAGCTTGTGTTAGGGGGCGTCCCCTGCGCTTGCCAACGCCGGAACCGGCGTAAGCTGCTTACCCAGCTTTTAACGGACTGGCATAGGTTAAGTTTTTTCCTTAGGGGGCTTCTCGCCGTCTGGCTTGGCGTTGGATCCCAGTCCCGCCGCCCGTAAAAATCCCTTTTGCATCTCGGCCCACATCTTGATGTTGCTTTGCGCCATACGGGTCATGGTCTCAAAGGCCCGGTCTCCAAGGGCGGGGGGCAGGTCCTGCTTGGCGAACAGGTCCAGACTTTCTTCCAGATAGCGGGCAAACAGACCCTGAAAGGTGCCCCCGTAATAGCGGATGAGTTGGGCCAGCATCTTGGCCGAGAACAGGGGTGTGCCGCCGGTTTCTTCTTCCAGCATGATCTGGAGCAGAATGGAGCGGGTGATGTCCTCGTTGTTACTGGTGTCCAGGACGACGAAATCGATGCCCTGCATGACCAAATTTCGCACGTCCACCAGGGTGACGTAATGGCTCAGCTCCGTATCGTAGAGACGACGATTCGGGTATTTTTTTATCGTCCGCAGTTTGGGCATAGAATTCCGCTTTTTAAGGATGACATCCGTGCAAATGGGGCAGCGCCGGTTAGGCGAAATCTCCCATTCAAATTTTTAGTGTAGCCCAACATTGTGCAGTGCCGCAAAGTGGATTGGGCGCTGGATCCTGAGCCGAATCAAGGTCGAGCTAGTTTGTTCGGCAGGGCGGATTCCTTAGTCAGCCATTCGAGACGCCAGCCACCCTGGCCGCCACCGAGGCGTTCGGTTAGCCAGGGCAGGGCCTGTTTCAATTCCCCTTCAAGCACCCAAGGGGGATTGACCAGCAGCATGCCGCTGCCCACCAGTCCGGGGGCCAGGCTTGGACCGCCGAGTCGCAATTCCACCCGCAGGGTTTTCGGTGGCTGTAGGCGTTCTATGGCTTTCAGCATGCGTTCCGCCCGCGCCTGGCCACTCCCCAGCAGGGGGTACCAAATCAGGTATTGGCCGGTGGGGAAGCGGCGCAGGGCGTCCGCCAGTACACCAGGCAATTCGCGGTAATCGCTTTCCAGTTCGTAGCTAGGGTCCAGTAACACTAGGGCGCGGCGTTCCCTGGGGGGTAGATGGGCCTTGAGGCCGGCCAGTCCATCCTGGTTCCAGGCGCGAAAGCGGGCGTCGCCAGCGATTTCCTGGAGCAGGCGCGGGAAATCGCTGGGATGCAGTTCGTACAGCAGGCCCCGGTCCTCGTCCCGGAGCGCCATGCGCGCTAATACCGGGGAGCCGGGATAGCGGATCAGCCGGCCGCCGGGATTGGCGGCCCGTACCGCGCCCAGATAGGTGCGGAATAGGGCTGGGGGACGGCTGTCCCGCCACAATTGGCCGATGCCACTGGCGGCTTCGCTATTAGCTAGGTCCCGACTGTCTAGCCGGTAACGTCCGGCGCCGGCGTGGCTATCCAGGTACAGCAGGGGCCGGTCCTTGGTGACCAGATATTCCAATACCCGGGCCAGGATTCCGTGCTTCAGCACGTCGCCATGGTTGCCGGCGTGAAACGCGTGGCGGTAGCCGAGCATGGAAGACTCCGGAAGCCAAGATGAGAGGCGCGCCATGATAGCGCCTCTCGGCAGCGGATTGTGCCGAGGGCGGCAACTCCCCTGCCGGAGGGCCCGGCGGCGGCTACTGGACGAAGAAAGCCGTGAAGAATAGGTCGCTGACGGACTCCTTGCCGGTTTGCTCCTTCATGACCTTCTTGGCCATCTCCAAGGCCTTCATCCGTAACTCTTCCTTGCCTTGGGCGGTCCGTAGTTTGTTACCGTCCTGCTCGCCGAGCAGCATCAGCAGTTCGTGGCGCAGGGCCGGCGCGTGCAGCTCCACGCCCGCCACCAGGGGTGGATCGTTGATGAGCAACTGGACATCACAGCGCACGAATTTTCCTCCCTCCGCGATATTCATCACCAGGGCGGGTTTCAGTTCGAAATAGCTGGGCCCCTTGGGCGGCTCCTTCTTGCCCCCCCCGGAGGCCAGGGCCAGGGGAGCGCACAGCCAGAACAACAGGACAAGGCTTAGCAAGCGACGCATGGAATCACTCCCTTAGAAGGGCGACCGGAATGGATTTGGGTTGCACCAAGCCCCTGGGGGGACTTAATGTTCCAGGCCAGGTTCAACCAGTGCCCCGACCCACCATGAGTATCGGCTCCTTGATGCTTGATCTTGAGGGACTAGAACCGACCCCGGATGAACTTGAGTTACTGCGTCATCCGGTGGTCGGTGGTGTCATCCTCTTTACCCGCAATTACCAGTCGCCGGAGCAGTTGGCGGCCCTCACGGACGCCATTCACCGCCAACAGGATCCACCCCTGCTGGTGGCGGTGGATCAGGAAGGCGGGCGGGTGCAGCGTTTCCGGGACGGCTTCGCCCGGCTGCCCGCCGCCGCCTGGTATGGCCAACTGCTGGAGCACCATCCGCGCCGGGGGCGGCAGGTGTGTGAACGGGCCGGTTGGCTGATGGCGGCGGAATTGCGCTCCCTAGGGGTGGATTTCAGCTTCGCGCCGGTGCTGGATTTGGGTGGCGAGACCAGTGAGGTGATCGGCGACCGGGCCTTCGCGCCCACGCCCCATTGGGTGGCGGACTTGGCGCGCCACTGGATGCAGGGTGTGCATCAAGCAGGCATGGCGGCGGTAGGTAAACATTTTCCCGGTCATGGCCGGGTGCGGGCCGATTCCCACACCGAGTTGCCGGAAGATCCCCGCAGTCTGCGCCAGTTGTTGGAAGAGGATCTGGTCCCCTTCGCCCGGCTCATCGAAGCCGGTCTGGAGGCCATGATGCCGGCCCATGTCCGCTATCCCCAGGTGGACCCGCGACCGGCGGGCTTTTCCAGCCGTTGGCTCAAGGGCATTCTGCGGGAGCGGCTGGGATTCCAGGGGGCGATTTTTAGCGATGATCTAAGCATGGGCGCCGCCCAGGAAGCCGGCGATTACCTTGCCCGGGCCCAGGACGCCCTGGCCGCCGGATGTGACATGGTCCTGGTCTGTAACAACCGCCCAGGCGCGTTGGCGGTGGCGGATGGCCTGGCTCAGTACCAGAACCCGGCCTCAGAATTGCGCCTACTGCGTATGCACGGGCGCCACCCCATCAACCGGGACGATTTGCACCAGGATGCCCGCTGGCAAGAGGCCCTGCATCTGCTGGCCCGCTGGGAACAAGACCCCAGTCTGTGGTTACCCTTGGACTCCTGAGGGGGCGTCGCCGCCCCCCGATGCGGCTATTCCCTAAACCGCAGGACCAGGGCGGTCCTGGAGCGGGCGCCGATCCGGATGTCTTGGGTCTGGGAGCCGCCGGTATCAGTTCCCGCCACCAGTTGATAGCGGCCCGGCGCTAGGCGGGCGAAGAACAGCGGTCCGTCGGTCCGCATATCCACCAGCACCGTACCGCCGGTATCCCGGATAGTGACCCGCACGTTGGACAGGTAATCCCCGCTGGGGGTGGCGAATTCCAGCTTGAGGCTGGCGTCCGCCGATTGGCTCAGCAGATATTCCCGCTCCTCCGACCCGGTGCCGCCGCTCCAAGCTTCCACTGCACCCGCCGCTTGGGCGGGGCCGATGCCGATGGTCAGCAAGGCACCCAAGATCAATTGTTTGATGCGCATGGACAGGCTCCTTGATGGAGTAGTTGATCCAAACCGCCGACCGGCGCGTCAAGGGCGCCGGCTGAGGTTTTCCGCTCGGACAATAGGGCCGAGGGGGCCGGAATCCAACCGTCCGGTGGGGCTCATCCGGCGGAAACAAGACCGCTTTCGCCTTTTTCAACCCCGGGTCTGCCATTGACTTGCATCAAGGTGCCTGGCGCCTATCCCGCTAGTATGATGATTCTGCTGGTTGGGGCGCGCGGCGCCGGGGATCGAGATGCAGTCAATCGCTGCCGAGGGGGTGCTGGGGCCGCTGCCCGAGGGGCCGGAGCCGGCCCGTTATCCGCCGGGCGACCTGGCCATCTGGGTATTCATCTTGGCGGAGCTAGCGGTATTCGCCGCCTTCTTCGGCGCCTACGCCGTGACCCGGTTGAACAACCTGGAACTCTTCAACCAATACCAGTTGACCCTGGATCGTCAGGCGGCGCTGGTCAACACCCTGGCCCTGATTACCAGTAGCTACTTCGTGGTGCGGGCGTTGGCGGCGATCCGCCAGGACGACTCGGCGGGCTGCGTCCGCTGGCTACTGGGGGCGCTGGCGCTGGGGGCCCTGTTCCTGGGGGTCAAATCCTACGAATACAGCCATCACCTGGCCCAGGGGATCCGGCTCAGCAGCAATCGCTTCTACATGTTCTACCTGTCCCTGACCTTCTTTCACTTCATGCACGTCATCATGGGCATGGTGATTCTGGGCGCGGTGGCCCTGAAGGCCCGGCGGGGCGGTTATAGCGCGGCCCAGCATACCGGGGTCGAGACCGGCGCCTCCTATTGGCACATGGTGGACCTGGTCTGGCTGATTTTGTTTCCCTTGGTGTATGTGATGAGGTAGCCGCCATGATCGGCAAGAGTCTTCTCGGCCTACGCGTCTGCACCTGGGTTTGGCTGCTGATGCTGGGCCTGACCCTGGTCACTTTTTTGATTGGCGAGGCGGGCATGAGTGGCGTCCAGGTATCCTTGACCGTGCTGGCGCTGGCCCTGCTGAAGGGTCAGTTGCTGGGAGACTTCTTCATGGGACTCAAAGGGTTGCGGGGCTTCTGGCGTTGGCCCGTGAGTCTTTGGCTGATCCTGCCCGGTGGCGTCATCGCCGCCGCCTTCATGGCCGCCGGTTAGACCGGAGGAGACTGGATGGACGCCCAAACCAATCCGCTGCGACCACTGCCCTATTACCAGCCCCAGGGTCGGGAACTAGAGTTGTTCGAGTACGCCTACCGGCATCAACTGCCGGTGCTGCTCAAGGGTCCCACCGGTTGTGGCAAGACCCGCTGCATCCGCCACATGGCGGCGCGCCTCGGCCGGCCCCTGTACACAGTGGCCTGCCATGACGACCTGAGCGCCGCTGACCTGGTGGGACGCCATCTGATCGGCGATCAGGGCACCTTCTGGGCGGATGGTCCCCTGACCCGGGCGGTGCGGGAAGGGGCGATCTGCTACCTCGACGAGGTAGTTGAAGCCCGCAAGGACACCAGCGTCGTGCTGCATCCCCTGAGTGATGACCGGCGCATCCTGCCCCTGGAGCGCACCGGCGAGATTTTGCAGGCGCCCCCGGAATTCATGTTGGTGGTGTCCTATAACCCCGGCTACCAAAACTTATTGAAAGGCATGAAGCCCAGCACCCGCCAGCGCTTCGTGGCCGTTCGGCTGGATTTTCCGGCGCCGGCCCTGGAGCGGGAGATCCTCATCAACGAAACCGGCATCGACGGCGTCTTGGCGGAGCGACTGGTGCGGCTGGCGGCGGCGCTGCGGGCGCTCAAAGACCATGATTTGGAGGAAGCGGCCTCGACACGGCTGTTGGTTTATGCCGCCACCCTGATCCGGGGCGGCTATCCGCCCCTGGACGCCTGCCGCGCCGCCTTGGTGGAGCCCCTCACCGATGACCTGGTGACCACGGCGGCCCTGCTTGAGGTGGTTCATGCCAGCTTCGGTGCCTGAGTATCCCGCCGGTGAGACGCCGGGCCAGCAGCAGGCGGTGCTGGCGGAAGGCCTCTATCTCGCCAATCTATTGTTGGCGCCGGGGTTGGCATTTTTGATTCTGCTGATCCTTTATCGCCGTTCCAGGGCCACCACCCCACCCCTGGCGGCAGCCCACCTGCGCCAAACGCTGGTCGCCAGCCTCTGGGCCGGGGGCCTGTTGGTGATCGTCAACGGGTTGATTCTGCTGCTGGGCGGCTACCAGGGCGCGGCCACCTGGACCCTAGTGATTCTTTATTTCACCCTGGCCCATTCGTCCCTGGTGATGCTCGGCATCCTGGGTTTGGCCAAGGCCCTGGCGGGCCAATGCTTTCGCTTCCCCCTGGTGGGGCCGCCCTTGCCGGCGGGTTGCGGGTCCCTGGCCCGGCCCATCGGCAGCTAGGGGGCGACTGTGGAAGAGCAGGTCGGTTACCTCTGGCATCGGCTGGTCACCCGCGCCGCCGGCGGTCGCCATCCGGAGGCGGCGGTGCAACTGACCGAACTGGCGCCGACCCTGGGCATTCTGTTCCGGGCCTTAGGCGGCGACGGCGGCCTGCGCGTGGAGGGCGCCAACGCCACGGCGCATGGTGCGCGCCGGTCCTGGCTGGCCCGGCTGGCGGGGACCGGGAGCAAAGCCGAGCTGGCCTGGCGGGACGACCAGTCCCTACGCCTGCCGCCCCGCATCGACCTGTTTCCAGATCCGGCCCTGAACCGGGATCTGTACCTGTGGCTGGCAGCTCTGGCGGCCGGCGACACCGGCCATCCGGAGCCCTGGGCCACCAAGGGCCAGCGCTTGACCTTAGCGGTTCTTGTGCAATATCCAGGGCTTAGATCCCGTTATGAAAGGTTGGTGACCGCTCACATCAAAGCCAGGCCGGACCCGGCCGGAATGGCACCGGACCAGGCGGCCCAGGAATGGGCCTTGCGCCAGGCCCTGCAGCATCCCGGCAGTCTGGAGCGGTTGCCGGTGGCGCGCCGGGCGCCCTGGCCGGTGCCCCTGTGGCTGCATCCCTCGCCGCCCCGCGCGGCGCCAGCCGCCGGGGACGAGGCGGGCGGCGGGGAGGCGGACGGCCGCAGTCAAGCGCTCAAGGATCAACGCCGGCGCGAGGGTAAACGCACCGAACTCAGTGAACGCCGGGGCGGGCTGGTGACGCTGCGCATGGAAAATATCCTGACTTGGGGCGAGCCCGCCGCCCTGGACCGGGGCAGCGAGGAAAATCCAGATTTGGACCAGGCGGCCCAGGCGGCGGACGAGATGGAACGCCTGCATCTGGCCCGGGACCAGCGCCGCCCGGCGGCCCGGCTGCGGTTTGATCTGGATCTGCCCTCGGCGGCCTGCGATGACCAGGTGCTGGGGGAGGGCGAATTGCTCCCGGAATGGGACTGGAAAAGCCAGACCTTGCGCCCGGACCAGTGCCGGGTGCTGCCCCTGGCCGCGTTGGCGGCGCCTCCCGTGCCCCTGCCCGATCATTTGCACGCCCTGGCCCGGCGCCTGCGGGCCCAGTTTCAGCAATTGCAGCCGGGCCGGGTGTGGCGGCGGGGCCAGCCCGACGGGGCTGAGATCGATCTGGACGCCTATTTGCGCTTCGCCGCCGAACGGGCCAGCGGTGCCCGGGCCGGCGCCGAGGGCCTATATCGGGATCCGCGCCGGGGCGCCCGGGACCTGGCTTGCCTGTTGCTCGCGGACCTATCCCTGTCCACCGATACCTGGCTGAACAACCAGCACCGGATCATCGACGTGATCCGGGACAGCCTGTTCCTGTTCGCGGAAAGCCTGGCCGCGACCGGCGACCGTTTCGCCCTGTACGGCTTTTCATCCCGCAAGCGGGATCCGATCCGCTTCCATGAAATCAAGACCTTCGACCAACCCCACGGCGCCCAGACACGAGGCCGCATCCAGGCCATCAAGCCCGGCTACTACACCCGCATGGGCGCGGCGCTGCGTCAGGGCACCCGGCTGCTGGGCGCGGAAGGGGCCGCACGCCGGCTGTTGCTGCTGTTGAGCGACGGTAAGCCTAACGACATCGACCATTACGAGGGCCGGCACGGCATCGAGGACACCCGCCAAGCGGTGCGGGAGGCACGCCACGCCGGCTTGCAACCCTTCTGTGTCACCGTGGACCAGAAGGGCAACGATTACCTGCCCTACCTGTTCGGCAGCGGCGGCTATTTAGTGATCCGCCAACCCCAGGAACTGCCCCGCAAGCTACCGCTGCTGTATGCGCGCCTGACCAGGGACTAAAAAGATTCATAATTTTCTAATGTCCTGTGTGCCGGTCCTGGAACCCAGCCGGACTTGACCTAGGTCCAAGCGGGGCGCCCTCGGGTCCCCCACAATGGCGCCCATGTGCAACGCTGAACTCTCCCTCGCCGCCCCGGTGGCAATCCAGCCCGAACCCGCTATCCCGGCGTCCCGCCGCATCCCCGGTCACCGGGGCATGTGGGTGGGCATCGCCTGCGAGTTGGTGGAATTTGGCCTGCTGTTTTGCGTATATTTCATCGCCCGGGTCCATTTCCCGGACGCCTTCCATGCCGGACCTGGGCACCTCAACCAGACCCTGGGCACCCTCATTACCCTGCTGATGGTCACCAGCAGCTATTTCATCGCCAGCTCGGTGGCGGCGATTCGTGCGGGCCAGCGGCGCCGCTCCATCCTCTGGCTGGCGGCGGGACTGGTGGTGGCGCTCGGCTATCCCATCACCAAGTACCTGGAAATCCGCTGGAACCTGGCCCACGGCGTCGACAGCAGCGCCGGCGTGTTCGTCATTGTGTACTACTACCTGACCATCAACCATCTGGTACACGCCTCTTGGGGGATCCTGGGCATGATCTGGGTATTGGGCCGGCATCTGGCTGGCGCCTACGGCACCGAGGAACACAACGGCTTGGAATCTCTGGGCAGCTACTGGCACGCCACCGACATCATCTGGTTGGTGCTCTTTCCCCTCTTCTACGTGTGGGGCTGACCTCGATGCCGCCCCGCACCCTCACCCTGGCCTGGCTCGCGTTGGTTGGTCTCACCCTCATCAGCCTGGGGTTGGGGCGGGAATTTTCCCATGCCGGCTGGCTGCCCCTGCTGGTGGCCGGCATCATCTGGTTGAAGGGCAATCTGGTGGCCCGCCATTTCATCGAGTCTCCCCAGTCCCATCCCCTGATTGCCTGGTTGCTGCGGGTCTTCATCGCCTTCGGTCCCCTTTGGCTGATCGTCACCGCCTACTGGGGCGCGGAATTGGCCCACCTGACCCGGCTCTAGCCCCGGCCGGTCGAAAACCGGCCGCCGCTATGGTCTAATCCCGCCCCATGTTTAGACCCTGGGAAATCTATCTCGGCCTGCGCTATTCCCGCGCTAAGCGCCGGACGCACTTCATCAGCTTCATCTCCGCCGTCTCCATGCTGGGGATCACTCTGGGGATCATGGCGCTGATCGTGGTGCTGTCGGTGATGAATGGCTTTCATAAGGAAGTCCGGGATCGCATCCTGGGTATGACTTCCCATGCCACCATCGGCGCCGTACAGGGGGGCCTGGAAAATTGGCGGGAAGTGGTGGAAAAAGCCAAGGCCCACCCGGATGTGCGGGGTTTGGCGCCCTACGTGGAAGCCCAGGTGATGCTGGTCAACGGCCAGAACGTGAGCGGCGCCTTGCTGCGGGGTGTGTTGCCGGACCAGGAACCTCAGGTTTCCACGGTCGGCCAGTCCATGAAGATTGGCCAATTCGCGGACCTGCGGCCCGGCGAATTCAGCATCATTCTCGGCAAGGAATTGGCCCAGGTGCTGGGGGTGCAGGTGGGCGACAAGGTGACGGTGGTGACGCCGGAGATCAACGTCAGCCCGGCGGGGCTCATTCCCCGCATCAAGCGCTTTACCCTGATCGGCATTTATGAAGTGGGCATGTCCGAATATGACCGCTCCATGGGTCTGCTGCATCTGGAGGATGCCGCCAAGCTGATGCGGCTGGATGACGCGGTGACCGGCGTGCGGCTCAAACTGGCGGATCTCTGGGATGCGCCCATGGTGGCCCGGACCCTGGCCTGGTCCCTGGGCGGCTATTACCTGGTGTCGGACTGGACCATGCAGCACCGCAACTTTTTCCGGGCCCTGGCCATGGAAAAACGCATGATGGGGATCATTCTGTTCCTGATCGTCGGTGTGGCGGCATTCAACATCGTCTCCGCCTTGGTCATGGTGGTGACCGACAAACAGAGTGACATCGCCATTCTGCGCACCCTGGGCGCCTCGCCTCGCAGCATCATGAGCATTTTCATCGTACAGGGCACCACCATCGGCCTGGTGGGTAGCCTGCTCGGCGTGTTGCTGGGCGTGTTGCTGGCCCTGAACGTGGAGGCCATCGTCGGCTGGATCGAGCAGATGTTCAACATTCGCGTGTTGGACCCTCACATCTATTACATCAGCCAGTTACCGTCCGACGTGCACTGGAACGACGTGGGCCTGATCGGCGTGGGTGCCTTCCTGTTGTCCCTGCTGGCCACCCTGTATCCGGCCTGGCGGGCGTCCCGGGTGCAGCCGGCGGAGGCGCTGCGCTATGAATAGGGGCGAGCTGGTACTCAAGGCCCAGGGATTGGCCAAGACCTTCAAGCAGGGCAACCTAGAAGTCGAGGTGCTGCGCAGCGTAGACCTGGAAGTGGCACGGGGTGAACGCCTGGCCATCGTCGGCTCATCCGGGTCCGGCAAGAGTACCCTGCTCCATTGCCTAGGGGGGCTGGACCGGCCCAGCGCCGGGCAAGTGCTGGTTCAGGGCCAGGACGTGCATCGGCTCGGGGAAGCAGCGCGGGGCCGACTGCGGAACCAGGCCCTGGGCTTCGTCTATCAGTTTCACCACCTGCTGCCGGAATTGACCGCCCTGGAAAATGTGGCCATGCCCCTGCTGATCGGCGGCCAGTCGGTGGTGCAAGCCCAGGAGCGGGCGGCGGCCATGCTGGAGCGGGTGGGGCTGGCCAAGCGCCTGATACATAAGCCTTCGGAACTGTCCGGTGGCGAGCGCCAGCGGGCCGCCATCGCCCGGGCCCTGGTACACCGGCCGGCCTGCGTGCTGGCGGACGAACCCACCGGCAACCTGGACCGGCGCACCGCCCAGCAGGTCTATGAACTGATGCTGGAACTCAACCGGGCCGAGGGCATCAGCTTCATCGTGGTGACCCACGATGTCCATTTCGCCGCCCACATGGACCGGGTGCAACGCCTGGATGACGGCGTGCTGACGGCGGATCGCGGCGACGCCGACTGAGTCCGCCCCTGTCCTGGCTCGGGTGGGTCCCTGAACCGGATTTCCTTATCCGTATTGATTCCCTCATCAGCTTGCTGTCAACCCGTGGCGGCGGTGGGCGGATGATGGCGCCTCAAGATCGGCCGGTGTCTGTCGCCAACCATAGCAGTGCCTAGGGGAGCCAAGGTTCCGGGCGAGCTTTCAATTACTGGGGGTGGCGATGTTGAACGGCTTCAAGCGATTGTCCGTGGTGTCCCAATTGTCTGTCCTGATCCTGGCGGTGAGCGTGGCCGTGTTCGGGGCGGTGACCTGGGTCGGCGCCCGCCAGGCTTCAGACAGCTTCATCGACGAGGTGGAACACCATCTGGTTCAGCAGGTGGACGTGATGGCCACCACCCTGGATTTGTTTCATGGCTCCCTGGTGACCAATACCGAAAGCCTGGGCAAACTGTTCGCCGCCGCCTATCCCGGTGGATTTACCCTGGACCGGTCCCGGGTCACGAGGGTGGGGGACCAAGATATTCCTGTCCTGGTCAATGAAGGCCGGGATCTGGCCCACGACTTCACCAAACCAGACGATTTCCTGCGCGCCAGCGGTGGCGTCGCCACCCTGTTCCAGCGAGTCGGCGACGATTTTCTGCGCATCTCCACCTCTCTCAAGAAGGCGGACGGCAGCCGGGCGTTCGGCACCTTGCTGGGCAAGGAACACCCCGCCCACCAGCGCCTCATGGCCGGTGAAACCTACCTGGGCCCGGCGTTTCTGTTTGGCCGCAGCTATATGACCCAATACGTCCCGTTCAAGGACGACCAGGGGAAGGTAGCCGGGGCGCTGTTCGTGGGCTTCGACTACACCACCCAAATCGGCACCCTCCAGAAGTATTTCTCGGCCTTGCAGTTCGGAAAAACCGGCGCCGTATTGCTGGCATCGGCGGTGCCGGGACCCGAATACGGCAAGGTGCTGATGCACGCCCAGTGGACGGGTGAAAACTTGCCGGAACTGGCCGGCGCCGGTGGCGCCAAGCCATTCAAGGCCCTGTTCGAGACGGCGGATGGCCTCGTCCACTACGACTGGACCAGCCGCCAGGGTAGCGGTGCCCAGGAGAAAATCATTGCCTTCAAAAAGGTACCGGCATGGAACTGGATCATCGCGGTGGATATCGTCGAGGCAGAACTCACCGCCCCGGCGGCCAATATCCGCAACCGGTTGATCGCCGGTTCCCTGCTCGGCACCCTAGCCATCGTCGGCTGGTTGGTATTGCTGCTGCGCTCCCGGTTGCGCCCCCTGCGCCTGATCGGCGAGCGGATGCGGGACCTGGGCAACGGCAATTTGCGGGTCCGGGTCGCCCTGCCCGGTGTGGAAGACCGGACACCCACCCATAACGAGGTGCAGTTATTGGGGCGGGAGGTCAACGGTATGGCGGAACAGTTGAGCATTTTGGCTGGCGCCATCCTGGAATCCGCCGCCTCTTTGGCCACCGCCGCAGATCAGGTGGCGGTGGTCGCTGCCCGGGCCGGTGAGGGCGTCAACCACCAGCAGAGCAATACGGACCAGGTAGCAGTGGCCATGACCGAAATGGCGGCCACTGCCCAGGAAGTGGCGCGGGGCGCTGCCTCCACCGCCCAGGGTACCCGGGCCGCCAATCAACAGGCGGCGGACGGCGGACAAGTGGTGCGCGACGTGGTGTCCGTGATCGCTGCCCTGGCCCACGAGGTGGAAGAATCCGCCCGGGGTATCGCCAAGGTGGAAGCGGAAAGCGCTGCCATCGGCCAGGTCACCGACGTGATTACCGGCATTGCCGATCAGACGAACTTGCTGGCCCTCAATGCGGCCATCGAGGCGGCGCGGGCCGGCGAACAGGGCCGTGGCTTTGCGGTGGTAGCGGACGAGGTGCGGATGCTGGCCAACAAGACGCGCCAATCCACCACCGAGATTTCCGCCATGATCGGCCACCTCCAGGAAAGCACCCTGGCGGCGGTCAAGACCATGGAGGCGGGCCGCGCCAAGGCCCAGGAAACCGTGCAGCGGGCGGCCCGGGCCGGGGAGAGCCTGAACGCCATCGCCGCCTCGGTTTCCACCATCACCGACATGGCGATGCAAATCGCCACCGCCGCCGAGGAGCAGACGGCGGTGGCGGAGGACATCAACCACCGGGTCATCAGCATCCGCGAAGTCACCAACCAGACCGCCGCCGGCTCCAGGGAAATGCTAGAGGCGGTGCATGGGTTGCAAGCCATTTCCCAGCGGCTGGCGACGGCGGCGCATGGCTTTAAGATCTGAGGTGGCGTGGCGCGCATCGTCACTGGCCAAGTACCGCAAGGGTCTTGACCGGCCCGGCGGCTAGACTGGCTGCCGGCGTCCGGTTTTGCCGCCGTCCAGCCCATGACCGGCGGGAAGCCGAGAGCGCCCCAGGCGCTTGACTCCCCGTCCTCGACAACCCCAGGTCAGAAGATGCCCGCGACCGCCGCGAGGAGGGCATCCGCTTGGGCGTTGGTCAGATGGTTGCCCCGTTGGGCCTGGACTTCATCGGGAGGGTCCCGTAGGCGGCACCGGGCACCTCCTAAAAGAATCGAAAACGCTAAGAAGAAACAATGTCCGGTAAAAAAAGGTCCGCGCCGTGCTATAGCCACCACCAGCCACAAAGCTGGCATCGGACCACCCGGTTTGCTCCGGGACGAAGCTTGGGACCCGCTGAGTTCCGATTAAGGCTGAGGCCGCGCTTGCCGCGATGCTCAATCCGGCTGCAACACAAGCCACCAGCCCCATGATGAGGGCTCTTGATGCGCGGATGAGGGTCTCCTAATCCAACAAAAGGCCAGCCAACGTCCGGCCTGCTGTTCTTTACTCTTCGCCGGGGGACTCGGCGTCGATCCGTGGAAGTAAAGGAAAAAAAAGTCCGAAAAAGGATATGAAAACAGAATATCTGGACAGAAAATCCAAGGGCCAGCGAAGGACTTGGGGTGACGTCAGTCACCCCGCAGGCAACGGGATATTCTCTGGACAGGGCGGCGGCGCCCGGCCAAAAGAGCGGAATTTCTGCTGGCCTCACACCCCAAAATAGCCCCGATACCACTCCACGAACCGGGCCACGCCCTCTTCCACCTGGGTGCTGGGCAAATAGCCGGTGTCCTGGGTGAGGTCGGTGACATCGGCGTAAGTGTCTGGCACGTCCCCGGCTTGTAGGGGCAGCAGGTTCTTGCGCGCCTGGCGGCCCAGGCATTGTTCCAGCACCTGGATGTAGTGGGTCAGTTCCACCGGACGGTTGTTGCCGATGTTGTACAGACGGTAGGGGGCGGCACTGCTGGCCGAGTCCGGCGCGGCGCTGCTCCAATCCGGGTTGGGTGCCGCGACCCGGTCCAGGACCCGGATGACCCCTTCCACGATGTCGTCGATATAGGTGAAGTCCCGCCGGTGCTGGCCGTGGTTATAGAGGTCGATGGGCTGATCCGCCAGAATGGCGCGGGTGAACTTGAACAGGGCCATGTCGGGCCGGCCCCAGGGGCCGTACACCGTGAAGAAGCGCAGCCCCGTGGTGGGTAGCCGGTACAGGTGGCTATAGGTATGAGCCATGAGTTCGTTGGCCTTCTTGCTGGCCGCGTACAAACTCAAGGGATGGTCCACGTTGTGATGCACGGAAAAGGGCATTTCGGTGTTGGCGCCGTACACGGAACTGCTGGACGCGTACACCAGATGCTCCACTTGCTGGTGCCGGCAGGCTTCCAGGATATTGGCGAAGCCCACCAGATTGGTGCGCACGTAGGCCATGGGGTTATCGATGGAGTAGCGCACCCCGGCTTGGGCGGCCAGGTTGACCACCCGGTCCGGCCGGTGGGCGGCGAATGCTTCCGCCACGGCGCCGCCGTCCTCAATATCCATGCGCAGATCGGTGTAGCCCTCCTGGGCCTGAGTGCGGGCCAGACGCGCCCGCTTGAGTCCCACGTCGTAGTAGTCGTTGAGATTGTCCACGCCGATCACCTGATCGCCCCGGGCCAACAGGCGCAGGGACAGGGCGGACCCGATAAAGCCGGCACTGCCGGTAACCAACACCTTCATGGCTGCTCCTGCCGGGGTAGGGCGATTGATCTGGCCCGGATTGACCTGCCTGGCCGGTCCGGGCGCCGCCTAGGCCGGGACAGGCCCAGCGTCGGCGTGGGCGGCGCAAGGCCGCGACCGGGCTTCCCTGGCCCGGAATCATCAAGGGCGAATCATAGGCGGCCGTCCACCTGATGGGCTGGAAACACCTGCTTCACGTCGTAAAAAACCGCGCCGGGCTGGCCGAATGCACGAATCCGCTCCGCACCCCATTGGGTGAATTCCCGGTGGGCCACCGCCAGGATAATGGCGTTGTAGGCGCCGGGACTGGGTTGGCCGATGAGGTGCAGCCCGTATTCCTGGGCCGCTTCCTCCGGGTCCACCCAGGGATCGTGGATGTCCACCGCCATGCCGTAGTCCCGCAACTCCTGAACCATGTCCACCACCCGGGTATTGCGCAGATCCGGACAGTTTTCCTTGAACGCCAGCCCCAGGATCAGCACCCGGGCCCGGTCCACCCCGGCGTGGCGGCGCAACATGAGCTTGATGACCTGACTGACCACGTAGCGGCCCATGCTGTCGTTGAGGCGCCGGCCGGCCAGGATGATTTCCGGCTGATAGCCGATGGCCTGGGCCTTGTGGGTCAGGTAATAGGGGTCCACGCCGATGCAATGGCCCCCCACCAGGCCGGGCCGGAACGGCAGGAAATTCCATTTGCTGCCCGCCGCTTCCAGCACTTCCTGGGTGTCGATACCTAGCCGGTTGAAGATGATGGCCAGCTCGTTGATGAGGGCGATGTTCACGTCCCGCTGGGTGTTTTCGATCACCTTGGCCGCTTCCGCCACCCGGATGCTGCTGGCCCGGTGGGTGCCGGCGCTGACGATACCCAGGTACAGGGCGTCCACCAGGTCCGCCACCGCCGGGGTGGAGCCGGAGGTGACCTTCTTGATATTGGCCAGCCGGTGGGATTTGTCGCCGGGATTGATGCGTTCCGGGCTGTAGCCCACGAAGAAATCCCGGTTGTACTTGAGCCCGGAACCCGCCTCGATCAGGGGCACGCAGACTTCCTCGGTGGCGCCGGGATAGACAGTGGATTCAAACACGGCGACGTCGCCGGGGGACATGAGTTGCCCCAGCAGGCGGCTGGCGGCTTCCAGGGGACCCAGGTCCGGTTGCTTGTGCTCGTTGATGGGCGTGGGCACGGTGACCACATAGAAATTGCAGTCCGCCAGGTCGGCGGCCTGGTCCGTGTAATTCAGATAGGGCGCTTGGCCCAGTTCCTCCGGCTCCACTTCCAGGGAGCGGTCCTGTCCGGCCTTGAGTTCCTGGATGCGCCGACTATCGATGTCCAAGCCCCAGGTCGGATGGCGCTTGCCCAGTTCCACCGCCAATGGCAACCCCACATAGCCGAGGCCGATGACCCCGATCCGTAGGGAGCCCAAATCCGGGATCTTGCTGTCCATCACCATCTCCGCCGGTTGTGATTCCAGGGGTCCGGCCCACCTAGGGGCACCGGGCCGGCCGGGGGCGGGGAGTCCCGGTGTTGGCCCTGGCGCCGCCCCATCGGCCAGAGGGTAGCGCCGGGCCAGCTCGATAGGCAACCCGGCCGGGAACCGCCGCTAGGGTAACTCCACCCGCGTGGGCGGCGCCCAGTCAGGATGACGATGTTCGGCGACCACGCTGGTATAGATGCCGCCCCGCACGTTGAAGTTGGCGGTCAGGCGCAGAAAGCGGGGCGCCAGGGCGTCGGCGAGGTCGTTCAGGATGCGATTGGTGACCGCCTCGTGGAACGCACCCTGGTCCCGAAACGACCAGACGTATAACTTCAGGGACTTGAGTTCCACGCACCGGGCATCCGGTACGTATTCCAGCAGCAGTTCCGCGAAATCCGGCTGCCCGGTCTTGGGACACAGGCAGGTAAACTCCGGCACCCGGATACGAATGCTGTAATCCCGTCCGGGTTCCGGATTGGGAAAAGTCTCCAACGCGCCGCTGGGCTGGGTGGACATGGCCGCTCCTGTCAGGTTAACGGCGCGGGAGTATAAACTATCGGCCTGTCGAACAAGTCCGTACGGGCCTGGTTCGATGGGACACCGGCCGGCAGGGCGTGGGGGCCGTCCTGCCACTCGCTGGTTCATCCGTCCGCGCTTCCGGCCTAACCGGCCGCCCCAGGATATTTGCCGATCGCCTGTCGCCCATGCGCCTAGAAAAAATCAAGCTGGCCGGATTCAAGTCCTTCGTGGATCCGACCGTGGTCCAATTGCCCAGCAACTTGGTGGGCGTCGTGGGCCCCAACGGCTGCGGCAAATCCAACGTGATCGACGCGGTGCGCTGGGTGATGGGCGAAAGTTCCGCCCGCAGTCTGCGCGGCGAGTCCATGGCGGATGTTATTTTCAATGGTTCCAGCGCCCGCAAGCCGGTGGGCATGGCGTCCATCGAACTCCTGTTCGACAACAGCGACGGCGGCGCCGGCGGCCAATACGCCAGCTATAACCAGATTACCGTCAAACGCCAGATCGCCCGGGACGGCCAATCCGGCTACTTTCTGAACGGCTCCCGCTGCCGCCGCCGGGACATCACAGATCTGTTCTTAGGCACCGGGCTGGGTCCGCGCAGCTATTCCATCATCGAGCAGGGCACCATTTCCCGGCTGGTGGAAGCCCGTCCCGAGGAATTGCGCCAGTTCTTGGAAGAGGCGGCCGGAATTTCCCGTTACAAGGAGCGGCGCCGGGAGACTGAGAATCGCATTCAGCACACCCGGGAAAACCTGGACCGGCTCAACGATCTCCGGGAAGAAATCGGCAAACACCTACTGCATCTGGAACGCCAGGCGGCCACCGCCGAGCGCTATCAGGAGTTTCGGGTCAAGGAACGGCGCCTCAAGGCGGAACTACTGGCGTTGCGCTGGCGCGCCCTCGATCAGGAGTTGGAGCGCCAGGAGTCGGCCCGGGCCGGTCTGGAAGTGGCTCTGGAAGCGGCGGTGGCGGATCAGCGCGCCAACGAGGCCCGTCTGGAACAGGTCCGGGAGCAGACCCACGATGCCGGGGACCGCTTTAACCAGGTCCAGGGCCGCTATTACGGGGTGGGTGCCGACATTGCCCGCATGGAGCAAACCCTCCAGTTTCAGCGGGAAAGCGCCCGCCGTCAGCAGCGGGAAATCGAACAACTGGACCAATCTCTGGCCGCCGCCGCCCGTCAGCGGGACCAGGATGCGGAAGAATTGACCCGGGTCGCGGCCAGCTTGGCGGACCAGGAACCGCGCTTGGAACTGGCGCGGGCCGAGGAGGAGGAATGGGTGCTCCAGTTGGATGGCGCGGACGACGCCATGCACGCCTGGCAGCAGGAATGGGAGGATTTCAATCACCGGGCTGCCCAGCCCGCCCAGCAGGCCCAGGTGGAGCGGACCCGTATCACCCATCAGGAACAACAGGAACAGCAGTTGACCCGGCGCCTGGAACGCCTGGGCGCGGAACTGGCCCAGTTGTCCCAGCCCCGCCTCGAGGAAGAATTGGCGGAGTTGGAGATCCGGGAACAGGCCCTGGCGGAGGAGGGGGACGATGCCCAAGCGCGTCTGGATCAGACCGCCCAGGACATCCAGAACCTGCGCGGCGCCCTGGCCGACGATGGCCGGCGGCTGGATAGCGTCAAACAGCGCCTGCAAGCCCGCCTGGGCCGGCGGGCGTCCCTGGAAACCCTGCAACAGGCGGCCTTCCAGGATCAGGACCGGACCCGGCAAGGCTGGCTTAAAGAACAGGGCTTGGACCAGGCCCGGCATCTGGCGGACCAGTTGCGGGTGGCGTCCCCCTGGGGGCGGGCGGTGGAGACGGTGTTGGGCACCCAGGTGGGCGCCCTCTGCACCGACTCCCTGGACCGGCACCGGGAGGCCCTGCCGCGCCTCAAGGATTGTCCTCTCAATTTGTTCGACACCGGGGCCTGGTTCGGTGCCGGCGCCAAGCCGGATCCGGCCGGCCTCCAGGCCCAGGTACAGGCGCCCTGGCCCCTGGCAGGACTGCTGGCCGGCATCGGCACCGCAGCCAATTTAGACGAGGCGCTGGCGCGGCGGCGCGCCCTGGCGGCTGGCGAATCCCTGGTGACGCCGGAAGGCGCCTGGATCGGGCCCGACTGGCTGCGGTGGCCGGGTCCAGATCAAGACGGCGCCGGGGTGCTGGAGCGGGCCCAAGAATTGCGGGACCTGGAGCTGGAACTGACCGCGCTGGAAGAGGAAGCCGCGGCTCTGGAAGAGTCCCACCAATCCCGGCGCCAGGCGTTGGAGCAGGCCGAGGAACGCCGGGCCCGGCAGCAGGGCGAGTTGGACCAGGTGAACCGGCAGTTGCACCGGGCTCGGGGTGAATTGAGCGGCAAGCGGGCCCGGGACGAGCAGTTGCGCCAGCGGGCGCGGGCCGTGCATGACGAGCGGCAAGAAATTCACGGCCAAATCGACGCGGGCCGGGAAGCGTTGCTCCAGGCCCAGGAGCGGCTCCATGGCGCCCTGGTCGAGGTGGAAACTTTGGCGGAGCGCCGGGAAAGCCTGGTTGCCCAGCGGGACCAGTTGCGGACCCGCCTGGCGGAACTCCGGGACCAGGCCCGCGCCAAGGCGGCGGAGGTGCGGCGCCTGGAGTTGGGGGTGGAAGGCGCCCGCAACGCCCGGGGGGCCCTGCTGCAAGGGTTGGGACGCCTGGACGCCCAAGCGGCCGAGATCCGGGCCCGGCGGGACGGCCTGTGGCAGGCGCTAGGCGCCGCCGAGGAGCCGGTGCGGGAAGCCCAGGCCGAATTGGATCAGCAACTGGCGCGGCGGCTGGAGCTGGAGCGGGAGTTGGCGGCGGCCCGGGAGGCCCTGGAAAGCCTGGACGCCGAGATGCGCAAGTTTGAACAGGGCCGGTTAAAAGCCGAACAGGAAGTGACCCGGCGGCGGGAGGCCCTGGCCAACGCCCGGCTAGGGCTCCAGGAATCCAAGGTCCGGGCGGATGGCCTGGCCGAACAACTGGCGGAAACCGGCCTCGACACGCCGGATCTATTCGCCGGGTTGTCCGAGGACGCTACCGAGCCGGCTTGGCAAACCCAGTTGGACGCCATCGCAGCCCGTATCCAGCGCCTGGGACCCATCAACCTGGCCGCCATCGACGAATTTCACCAGCAGCGGGAGCGCAAGAGCTACCTGGACGCCCAACACGAGGACGTAACCCGCTCCCTGGAGACCCTGGAGGAGGCGATTCGCAAGATCGACCGGGAAACCCGTACCCGTTTCAAGGAAACCTTCGACAAGGTCAACCAGGGCTTGCAAGTGCTGTTTCCGCGCCTGTTCGGCGGTGGCCACGCCTACCTGGAACTGACCGGGGAAAACCTGTTAGACGCCGGCGTTAGCCTCATGGCCCGGCCGCCGGGCAAGCGCAACAGCAGTATCCAATTGTTGTCCGGCGGCGAGAAGGCCCTGACGGCGGTGGCCCTGGTGTTCGCCATCTTCCAGTTGAATCCGGCGCCCTTCTGTATGCTGGACGAGGTGGACGCGCCCCTGGACGATGCCAATGTCGGACGCTTTTGCGAATTGGTAAAATCCCTCTCAGACCAGGTGCAATTCATCTTTATCACCCACAACAAGGTCACCATGGCCCTCGCCCATCAACTCACTGGCGTTACTATGCACGAGCCCGGCGTGTCCCGCCTGGTCTCGGTGGACGTGGAAGAGGCGGTACAATGGGCGGCGGTCTAGCAGTGGTGAATACGATGGGTTGCACGGATCCTCGCGAACGGGCAAGCTTGGCCTGGACCGGTGGCACCAGGCAACTCCCTTTGGACTATCCCCCATTACCATCGCCCACGACATAGTCAAGAAACAGAATGGACGCGGACCTGCTTCGATTGGCACTCATCCTGCTGGGAGTATTTTTTCTCCTGGTTATCTATTTGTGGGAACGCCGCAAGCGCGCCCGCAACAAGGCACTGCTCGCGTCTGCCGCAGGTAACGAGCAGCGGCGGGAACCTAGCCTGGGTATGGATGGCCCTGGCTTTAGCGATGATCCAGAAGATCAGGAGTTGCGGGATAGCCTCCACGAATTGCGCGGCGTGTTCCGGGGCGATGAGGACCGGGACGGCCCGCGCCGCGAGCGGTCCCATCCGGGGGCGGGCCCGGATGGAGCGGCCGGCGATGACCGGGCAGGGGCCGAGGACGTCGAAACGCCGACCCTGATCCTGCAACTGGTGGTGGCCGCCAAGGGCGATCCCTTCGAGGGGCCGGATATTCGCCGGGTCATGGAAGGGCTGCACATGACGCCGGGAGAAATGAGCATCTATCACCGGCTGGATCCCCTGCGCCCGGCTGGTGTGCCCCTGTTCAGCCTGGCCAACATGCTGAACCCCGGCGTGTTTCCGTTCCAGGATATGGAGGAATTCAAGACCCCCGGCTTGGCCATGTTCACCCAGTTGCCCGGTCCCCAGGACGGCCAAGTGGTGTTCGCGGAAATGTTGCGCACCGCCGAGGAAATCGCCCTGCAACTGGGTGGCGAATTGCACGACGAGACCCATAGCGTGCTCACCAAGCAGCGCATCGAGCACATCAAGTCCGAAATCGTGGAACATCGGCGCAAGCTCCAATTGGCCAAACGCCGGCCCAAATGACGGACGACGATCCCCTCCGCGCCGAGTTGGATCGGCTGCGCGCCGAGATCGAGCACCACAACCGCCAGTATTACGTCTACGATTCGCCCGAGATTCCCGACGCGGAATACGACCGGCTGTTTCGGCGCCTGCAAGAGTTGGAGGCGCTGCATCCGGAGTTGATCGTCCCGGATTCGCCGACCCAGCGGGTGGGCGCCGAGCCCCTGGCCGCCTTCGCCGAGGTGGTTCATCCTCTGCCTCTGCTATCCCTGGACAATGCCCTGTCCCCGGAGGAGTTCCTAGCCTTCGACCAGCGGGTGCGCAAGCGCTTGGGGCTGGAGCAGGTGGATTACCTGGGGGAACTCAAGCTGGATGGCCTGGCGGTCAGTTTGATCTATGAGGACGGCCGCCTGACGCGCGCCGCCACCCGGGGCGATGGCCGGCGGGGCGAAGACGTGACCCACAATGTTCGCACCATCGCCGCGCTGCCCCTGCGCCTGCTGGGACAGGATTGGCCCCGGTTATTGGAGGTGCGGGGCGAGGTGGTCATGTCCAAGGCCGCGTTCGCAGCCCTCAACCAGCGCGCCCAGCAGGACGGCGGGCGGTTGTTCGCCAACCCCCGCAATGCCGCCGCCGGTAGCCTGCGCCAACTGGATCCCCGCATTACCGCCGGCCGTTCCCTGAGCTTTTTCTGTTACGGACTGGGCCTGGTGGAAGGGGGGCGGCTGCCGGAGCGGCTGGGGGATACCCTGGAACTGCTGGGTGGCTGGGGGTTGCCCCAGTCGCCGGTGCGGCGCCGGCTGGCGGATGCCCAGGCCTGTCTGGATTTCCACGCCCAGATCGGCCGGGAGCGGGATAGCCTGGGCTTCGACATCGACGGCGTGGTCATCAAGCTGGATCGCTTCGATCAGCAGCAGGCCCTCGGCCAGGTGGGGGACGAGGCGCCGGGCCAGACAGCCCGGGCGCCCCGCTGGGCGGTGGCCTATAAGTTTCCGCCCGAGGAAGCCTTGACCCAGGTGGAGGCGGTGGAATTCCAGGTGGGCCGCACCGGCGCCATCACCCCGGTGGCCCGGTTGCAGCCGGTACTGGTGGGGGGCGTCCGGGTCAGCAACGCCACCCTGCACAATCTGGACGAGGTGGCCCGCAAGGATGTGCGTCCCGGCGATACGGTGATCCTGCGCCGGGCCGGTGACGTGATTCCGGAAATCGTCGCGGTGCTCCTGGAGCGGCGCCCGCCGGGCGCCCCGGTGGTGACTCTGCCGGCGGCCTGCCCGGTGTGTGGTTCCGAGATACAGCGGGTCGAGGGGGAAGTGGTGGCCCGCTGTGGCGGTGGACTCTATTGCCCCGCCCAGCGCAAGGAGGCGATTCGCCATTTCGCCTCCCGGCGCGCCATGGATATCGAGGGCCTGGGCGACAAACTGGTGGATCAATTGGTGGAACGGGAGTTGGCGCGCACGCCGGCGGATCTTTACCGGCTGGAACTGGCCAGCCTGGCGGACCTGGAACGCATGGGCGATAAGTCCGCCGCCAAGCTGCTGGAAGCCCTGGAACGGAGCAAGTCCACCAGCCTGGCCCGGTTCCTGTTCGCGCTGGGGATGCGGGACGTGGGCGAGGCCACCGCCGCCAACCTGGCGGCGGACCTGGGTAGCCTGGAGGCGCTGCTGGATGCGGACCAGGAGCGGCTGCTCCAGGTGCCGGACATCGGCCCGGTGGTGGCGGCCCGGGTGCATGGCTTCCTGCGCGAGCCCCATAACCTGGCCGTCATTGCCGATCTGCGCGCCGCTGGCGTCCATTGGCCGGACCAGATGGCCAAGGCCGCCGTACGGCCCCTGGCCGGCAAGACCCTGGTCATCACCGGGACCCTGTCCCAGCCCAGGGACGTTCTCAAGGATCGCTTGCAGGCCCTAGGCGCCAAGGTGACTGGGTCCCTGTCCCGCAACACCCATTACCTGATCGCGGGCGCGGATCCGGGTTCCAAGTACGCCAAGGCCCAGGAATTGGGGATTCCCATCCTGGAGGAGGCGGGCTTGGCGGACTGGCTGGCCGCCGCAGGCGCAGGCTCCTAGTCCCCAGGCGTTGCGCCTAGCATCCGCCCCGGCCCAGGACCGGGTCGTTCATCAGCCGCTTCATTTCCCGCACCGCCGCGTCCAGACCAGTGAACAGGGCCCGGGCCATGATGGCGTGGCCGATGTTGAGTTCCCGTACGCCGGGGATGGCGGCCACCGCCTTGACGTTGTGATAGTCCAGGCCATGGCCGGCGTTGACCTGGAGGCCGAGCTGCCGGCCCAACCCCACCGCCTGGGCGATGCGGGCCAGTTCCACGGCCCGGTCGGTGGCGTCAGCGTAACGGCCGGTATGGATTTCCACCACCGGCACACCGATTTCCGCCGCTGCGTCCAGTTGAACCGGGTCCGGGTCGATGAACAGGGACACCCGCACCCCAGCGGCGCCCAGTTGGCCGCAATAATCCCGCAGATAGACCCGGTTGGCGGCGGCATCCAAGCCCCCCTCGGTGGTCAGTTCCGCGCGCTTTTCCGGTACCAGACAGCAATCCTGGGGATGCAGGCGGGTGGCGATGGCCAGCATTTCGGCGGTGGTGGCCATTTCCAGGTTCATGCGGGTGTGCAAGATGCCGCGCAGCAGTTCCACGTCCCGATCCTGGATATGCCGACGGTCTTCCCGCAGATGCAGGGTGATGGCGTCCGCCCCCGCCTGTTCGGCGACCAGGGCCGCCTGGATGGGGTCTGGGTAGGGGGTGCCCCGGACTTGGCGCAGGGTCGCCACATGGTCGATATTGACGCCGAGCAGAATCTCGTCGCGTAGGGTCATGGTGGGTCGGTCCTCGGCTGGGTGGAATCAAGGCCGCTCGGTCGGCCGAATAGTTCTCTACTTTTTAGGGGCTTGCCGCCCAAATGGTGGGATAGGACCCGGCGCATCAAATCCCGGGCTTCCCGGGCGGCGGCCGCCTCTAGGTCCCCGTCGCCAGCCAGGGCCAACAGGGTGCTGCCGGCGATGCTGCCGGGGGGATCCTGGTCCCCGCATCCGATCGGGCCCCGCTCCGGATCGTAACGGTAGCGGGCACTGGGCCGCAGTGGCTCGCCGCTGGTCACATCCCGGTTCAGCACCAGGGCGTAGCCGATTTCTTCCAGCAGACGCAGTTCGAAGCGGCGCAAAATGGCGGCCTGGTCCCCGTCCACCGCTAGCGCGCCCAGGGTGCCTCCGTAGTACTCGAACAGGCGTTCGTGGGGGTCGCCGCGCCCCAGCAGCCGCACCACCAGTTCGTTGACGTAGAAGCCGCAATACAGGGCCCGGCCTAGCAGGGGCGGTACTGTGGCACCCGGTTCCAGGCGGCGCAGGGTACGCATTTCACCCCGGCCGGATAGTGCGATCAGCAGCGGCCGGAAGGGTTGCAGCAGGGCCGCGCCGGGCGTCCGGGGTTGCTTGGCGCCCTTGGCCAGCACCGGGATACGGCCCAACTCCCGGGCGAACAGTTCCACCACCAGGCTGGTGTTGCCAAAATCCCGGCGATGCAGCACATAACAGGGAAACAGCCGGTCAGGATGTTCCGCCACGGTCGGCCGGCCCTAGGGTTCTCCGTAGCCAAGCCGCCCCAGCGCCTGTTCGTCGCTGGACCAACTCTCCTTCACCTTAACCCAGACCTCTAGGTACACCTTGCAGTCGAAAAAGCGCTCCATGGCGATCCGCGCCGCTTGGGCGGTTTCCTTGAGGGCGAGTCCGCCCTTGCCGATCAGAATACCTTGCTGGGAGGGGCGCTCCACCCAGATCAGGGCATGGATCCGGTATAGCCCTGGCTCTTCCTCGAAGCGCTCGATTTCCACGGACAATTGGTAGGGCAACTCCTGGGCGTAGCGCCGCGTCAGTTGCTCCCGCAGCAGTTCGGCGGCGAAGAAGCGCTCGGGCCGGTCGCTGAGTTGGTCTTCCGGATAAAAGGCCGGCCCTTCCGGCAGGGCGGCCAGGATGCGTTGTTCCAGCACCTCGATCTGGGTGTTCTTACGCGCCGACACCGGGATCAGTTCCAGGAACGGATGCCGTTGCAGCAGCGCTTGGAGAAAGGGCAGCAAGCGGGTCTTGTCCACCAGCCGATCGATCTTGGTGACCACGGCGATGCAGGGAATTCCTGCCTTGGCCAAATCCTCCAAAATCACCGCATCCTCGTCCCGCCAATCGTTTTCCTCTACCAGGAATAGAATCAGTTCCACCTCGTTCAGGGCCGAGCGGGCGGTACGGTTCAGGTAGCGATTGAGGGCCTTGTCGCCCCGCTGGTGGATGCCGGGGGTGTCCAGATAGAGGATCTGGCCCTCGGGGCGGGTCTTGATCCCCAACAGCGTGTGACGGGTGGTCTGGGGCTTGTGGGAAGTAATGGCCAGTTTTTGGCCTACCAGCCGGTTGAGCAAGGTGGACTTGCCCACGTTGGGTCGGCCCACGATGGCGACCCGGCCGCAACGATACGAGGTATTAGGCATGACGGCGCTCTTGGTGCAGTAAATCCAAAAGATAGCCCGCCGCCGCCTGTTCCGCATCGCGCCGGCTGGTGCCCTGGCCCTGGGTTTCCAGCGCTAGGGCCGGGACCCGGCAGGCGACCCGGAATTCCTGGGCGTGGGGGCTGCCGCTCACGTCCAGGATTTCGTATTCGGGAAGGGGATGCTTGCGGGCTTGCAGGTATTCCTGCAAACAGGTCTTGGGATCCTTGAGCACCTGGTCCGGACCCAGACGGTCCAGACGCGGGTTGAACAGGCGGGCGACCAACTCCCGGGCCGGCTCTATGCCGCCATCGAGGTACAGGGCGGCCAAGATGGCTTCCAGGGCGTCCGCCAGAATGGAATCCCGGGTGTGGCCGCCGGTGCGGGACTCGCCGGGTCCCAGCAGCAGAAAATCGCCCAGACCCAGTTCCCGGGCTACCGCTGCCAGGCTTTCCTTTTTGACCAAGCCGGACCGCAGCCGGCTCAACTGGCCTTCGTCAGCCTGGGGAAAGCGCTCGAATAGGGCATCGGCGATGATGAGGTCTAACAGGGCATCGCCGAGGAATTCGAGCCGCTCGTTGTGGGGGCTACCCGCGCTGCGGTGGGTGAGGGCCTGCTCCAGCAACCCGGGCCGGCAAAATCCGTACCCCAGCAACCGGAGCAGACGGGTCAGGGGTTGCCTCAACGATTCTTGATCTCAAATTTTTCGTTGAAATAGACCACCATGTCTACATTGCCCAGCGTCGGCTCCCGCACTTCCCATTCCACTTCCACCAGGGTACCGGCGGGGACCGATTTGATCTTGATTTCTTTCCCAGTGAGGCGGCGCACCTCATTGATATAGAAGCGATTCATCAAAGTCTGGCGGATTTGTTCCGGCGTCTGTTGGGCGGTCTGGTTTTCCTTCTGTACCGCCGAGACTACGCTCTTGACCTTGTAATACTCCAGATAGATCGGGAGTAATTTAAGTCCAAGGTACACATAAAAGCCAAAAATCACTAACAGCATGAGGATGCTGATGAACGTCAGGCCACTCTGTCGATTGCGGCTTTGCATGGGATTTAACCCTCCCCTCATTGAATGCGTTGTCCAATTCGCTCCCACCCGACCGGGAATGTCTCACGATCGGTATCCCAACTCATCCAGATGGCAATGGCCTTGCCAGCCAGATTCTGGTCCGGGACCAATCCCCAGCAGCGACTGTCGTTGCTGTTATCCCGGTTATCCCCCATCACGAAATAACTGCCATTAGGGACCTGAAAGGGGCCCCGGGCCAACTCCAGGCAGCCGAAGGCAAAATCCGGCTTGTAGGGGTTGGTCAGAATATTGTGCTCGACGCCGGTTAGATTTTCCAAATGCCGCAGGGAGCCGGCTTCCCGGTTGGTGCTGGCGACGCCCACATAGGGACCCAAGGGCTTTTGGCTCATGGCTTGGCCGTTCAGGTACAGGGTCTTATCCCGGTATTCGATGTGGTCGCCGGGGACGCCCACCACCCGTTTGATGTAGTCGACGGACGGGTCCCGGGGAAACCGGAATACCACCACGTCACCCCGCTGGGGCTGGCCGATGTCCACCACCTTGCGATTCAGCACCGGCAGACGCAATCCATAGGCGTATTTGTTGACCAAAATGAAATCTCCGACCAGCAGGGTCGGCATCATGGAACCGGACGGGATGCGAAACGGTTCGAATAGGAAGGAGCGCAGTAACAGGACGACTAGGATCACCGGGAAGAAGGAGTGGCAATATTCGACCAGCAGTGACTGGCGTAGCGCCTGCTCCACTTCCTCTGCCTGAGCCTTGTCCCGCTCGGCCGCAGTCTTGGCGTCCGTGGCGGGCTGACTGGCGAAGCGAGCCCGGATGGCGTCCGCCTTGCGCCGCCGGACGGGTGCCAGGAATAGGCGATCCAACAGCCAGATGACACCGGTGACGAAGGTCGCCACCACCAGGACGGTGGGGAAATCAAAATTCATGGGAGTGGGAGTGGCTACCAATAAAAAAATAAGGCACCCATGGGACCATCACCGCCATCGCGGTTCTGCCCCTGGCGCGCCGATGCTTGATTAACCTGGCCATTCAAGCCGGCCAACCCATTAATTATCCTTACCCACTTGCAACACCGCAAGAAAGGCTTCCTGAGGGATCTCCACCTTGCCGACCATCTTCATACGCCGCTTGCCCGCCTTCTGCTTTTCCAGCAGTTTGCGCTTGCGGGTCGCGTCGCCGCCGTAACATTTGGCCAACACGTTCTTGCGCAGGGCTTTGACCGTGGAGCGGGCGATCACCTTGCCGCCGATGGCGGCCTGGATGGCGACCTCGAACATTTGCCGGGGAATCAGATCCCGCATCCGTTCCGTGAGTTCCCGGCCCCGGGATTGGGCCTGGTCCCGGTGCACGATGACCGCCAGGGCGTCTACCTGCTCCTCGTTGATGAGCAGGTCTAGGCGCACCAGGGATGCCGCCTGGAAGCGCTTGAATTCGTACTCGAAGGAGGCGAAACCCCGGCTACAGGATTTGAGCCGGTCGAAGAAATCCAGCACCACCTCATTCAGGGGTAACTCATAGGTGAGTTGTACTTGCCCGCCCACGTAATGCAGGGTCTTTTGCACGCCCCGCTTTTCCACGCACAGATTGATGATGGGACCCAGGTGTTCCGGCGGGGTTAGGACATGGGCCTCGATGATGGGCTCCCGGATCTCCCGCAACAGGTTCGGCGCTGGCAATTCTGCCGGGTTTTGCACCAGTTCCACATCGCCGTTGGTCTTGAGCACCTCGTACACCACCGTGGGCGCGGTGGTGATGAGGTCCATGTCGTATTCCCGTTCCAGCCGCTCCTGGATGATCTCCATGTGCAGCATGCCCAGGAACCCGCAGCGGAACCCAAACCCTAGCGCCTGGGACGTTTCCGGCTCGTAATGCAGGGACGCGTCGTTCAGCTTGAGCTTCTGGAGGGCTTCCCGCAGGTCGTTGTAATTGTCCGACAGGATCGGATAGAGCCCAGCGAATACCCGGGGCCGCATCTGCGCGAAGCCGGCCAGGGGCGTCGTGGTGGGCCGGTCCGCGTGGGTGATGGTGTCCCCCACCGGCGCCGCGTCGATTTCCTTGATGCCGGCGATGATGAAGCCCACCTCGCCGCAATTGAGTTGGGGGCGTTTTTGCCGCTTGGGCGTGAAGACACCCACCTCGTCCACCTGATAGGCCCGGCCGGTGGACATGATGAGCATCTTGTCCCGGGGCCGCAGGGTCCCGTTCATGACCCGCACCAGAGAAATGACGCCCACATAGGGATCGAACCAGGAGTCGATGATGAGGGCTTCCAGGGGCGCGGCCGGATCCCCGCCGGGCGGCGGAATGTGGGCGACCAGGGCTTCCAGCAGGTCCTCGATGCCTTCCCCGGTTTTGGCGCTGACGTTGACCGCGTGATCGGTAGCGAGCCCGATGATTTCCTCGATTTCCCGCAACACCCGCTCCGGGTCCGCCGAGGGCAGGTCGATCTTGTTCAGCACCGGCAGAACTTCCAGCCCCTGCTCGATGGCGGTGTAACAATTGGCCACGCTTTGCGCCTCGACCCCCTGGGCTGCGTCCACCACCAGCAGCGCGCCTTCACAGGCGGCCAGGGAGCGGGATACCTCGTAGGAAAAATCTACGTGGCCGGGGGTGTCGATGAAATTCAGTTGATACTTGACGCCATCGCGGGTGATGTAATCCAGGGTCACGCTCTGGGCCTTGATGGTGATGCCCCGTTCCCGCTCCAGGTCCATGGAGTCCAGCACCTGCTCCTCCATCTCCCGCTCGCTCAGACCTCCGCAGCGTTGGATAAAGCGATCCGCCAGGGTCGACTTGCCGTGGTCGATATGGGCGATGATGGAAAAGTTACGGATACGGCTAAGGTCGGACATGGAGGATGGGGTTCTCGCGGATAGAAAAACGGAGCCGCCCAAGGCAGGAGGCTCCGTGGTACCTAAAAGGTCAGCGTCATGCAAAAAGGACGCACATCTTAGCAGAGTTTCGCGGAGTCCATGGCGAAGCCCGTGCCTGGATGCGGCTCCGCTGGCGCGAACCGGGACGCTGGGGGAAAATGCCGCCTGCCTCCCCAAGGAAGCCTGACCGATGGAACTCGTCTCCGAAGATCTGCTGCGACTCAATATCCTGATGGCCAACCGGCCCCTGGCGATTCGTCTCGACGAAGGGACCCTGACTCTGTGGGGTCTCATGGCCACCGGCGAGGCCAAGGTGTCCCTGCATCCGCCTGCCAAGCCGGCCCCCTATTGCAAACAGGTGCGGGAATATTTATCTGGACAGGTGCTGGGCTCGCCGGGTGGTTACCCGGTGTTCCTGCGCCGATGGACCCGCATGGGCCAGATGCGGGACGAGAGCCTGGCCCAACTCTTGTTGCTGGGGGAACCGGAGGCGGTGGTGGCCGCCGCCAGCGCCCCCGGCTTGACCGACGAATTGGCCCGGCGGGTCTGGTGGTGTTGGCAGGACGCCGACATCGCCCGTCACATGCTTACCCGTCCGGCGGTGGCGGCCGGGAGCATGGGGTTGGTGCTGGCGGACTACCTGGTTCAGCATTTGCCGTTCGACGCCGACCCGGAAGCTGCCGCCGAGTCGGTGCGCCTGGTGCTGCAACCGGGTTTGCTGGATCAGGCCGTGGGCCAGGGCCTGTGGCGCAAGGCGGCCCAGCGCACCGCCTATCTGGTCGGGTTTCTGGGCGCCGCGCCGCCGGCCTGGCCGGTATTGCCGCCGCCCCGTCCGGATTGGCAGCCCCTGGTCCGGGAGCTGGGTCCCCTGGCGGACCAGGGCAACCCGCCGGCGCGGCTGTTGCTCGATTGGGCGCAGCCCGAGGGCCAGGCCTATCTGGGCGCCTTGGATCAGATCCTGGCACGGCCGCCCAGTCTGGATTTGCTGGCCCGGACCCTGGATTTGCTTCGGGAACGGCTGGGTGCGGCGCGGCCGGAGGGCAACCCAGACCTGCCCCTGCCGGACTTGGCCCAGGACGCGGAGCACCATTGTGGTCCAGCCGCCCCGTCCGACTGGAGCGCCTGCCTGGCGGCGGCGCCGGACCGGCGGGGGGACTTGCTGGCGCTGCGGGTGCTGTCCGGACTGGGCTACGGCGTGTTACGGCCCCTGATCCGGGATACCAGCGTCAGCGGCGCCCTGTTGCGGCGCAAGCTGATGCCGGTCACCGAGTGCCTGCGCGGGCACGTCCGGGTCCTGCTCGGGGGGACTGACTCAGCCCGGCCGGCGTAGCAGGTCCGCCCGGTGGGGCTTGAGAAAACTGGCACCGCCCGGCGTCAGGTGGGCCAGGAAGGCCGCCCGCACCCGCTGATATAGCTCCGGGGTCATGGCGAATTCGGTGTGGGTGACGTTGAGAAACTGCTGCTCGAATGCTTCCCAACTGTCGTAGGTGCCGGGTACCTGGAAAAACACCTCCGCCTGTAAGTCGAACATCCCAGCCGCCACCGCCCGGACCAGGGCGTCGAAGGCCGCCTCCCGCACTTCCCGTTCGTCGTTGAACAGACTGAGGATGGCGTTGAAGTCGCCCCAATAGACGGGTTCGGACACATAGACCAGTCCGCCGGGCTTGAGTACCCGGTGGATTTCCCCCAGCGCCTGGTCCATCAGTTCCCTAGGCACGTGATGCAGGGACTTGAACAGGAACACCAGGTCGAAGTCCTGGTCCGGCGCCTCGATGGCTTGGGCGCCGCCCAGCCGGAAACTCACCTGGGGCAGATCCTGGATTGCCAGGTTCTTGGCGTGCTGGACTTGGTCTACCTCGGTGGCCACCAGGATTTGGGGCGCCCAGCGCTCCGCCAGCAGGCGGGTCATCCAGGCGCGCCCGCAGCCCAGTTCCAACAGGCGCTGGCCGTTGGACTGGATGAATTCGGACAGGATGTCCAACTCATTGGCGATGCGGTACGCGGATGCATCATGGATGCGCATGGCGGTGGCCGGCATGGGAATAACCTCTGATTGCAATGGGTGTCAGGTGCCGGAGCGCAGGGCGGCCAGTACGGATGCCGTGTCCGGCCGCACGCCCCGCCATAGGAAAAAGGCCTCGGCGGCCTGTTCCACCAACATGCCGAGGCCGTCCAGGGCCAGGCTAGCCCCTTGGGCCAGGCCCCAATGCATGAAGGCGGTGGGCTGGTCGCCGTACATCAGATCGTAAACCATGCCGCCTGGAACGAGGCAAGCGTCCGGGACCTCCGGCGCCTGGCCGCTCAGGCTGGCGCTGGTGGCGTTGAGGATCAGGTCGAAGCGCCGCCCCGTCAGGTCCGCCAGGCTGGAGCCGGTCACCGGCCCCAGGTCCTGGAAGCGGGCCGCCAGCTCCAGGGCCTTGGATGGGGTGCGATTGGCCACCACCAGGGAAGCGGGTTGGGCCTCCAACAGGGGTAGCAATAGACCCCGGCAGGCGCCGCCGGCGCCGAGCAGCAGGACCCGCCGGCCGCCAATGGCGATCTGGTGCCGTGCCAAGTCGCGCAATAGGCCCACGCCGTCCGTGTTGTCCGCCCGGAGCCGGCCATCCCCAAGCGGAATCAGGGTGTTGGCCGCTTCCGCCCGGCTGGCGCGGGTATCGCTTTCATCCGCCAGGCGCCAGGCGGCTTCCTTGAAGGGCAGGGTGACGTTCATGCCCCGGCCCCCTTGGGCGAAGAACTCCCGCACCTGGTCCCCAAAATGGTCCGGGTCCCCCAGCAGGCGGCCATAGGCGAGATCGGCGCCGGTTTGACGGGCGAACGCCTCGTGGATCAGGGGCGATTTGCTGTGGGCGATGGGGTTGCCGATGACGGCGTAGCGGTCGGTCATGGCCCTAATTTTCCCCTTAGCCCTTGGCCAGCCACTGGGCCGCCTGCTTGGCGAAGTAGGTCAGGATGCCGTCGGCGCCGGCCCGCTTGAAGCACAGCAAGGCCTCCAGGACCACCGCTCGCTCGTTCAACCAGCCATTGTGGGCCGCCGCCTTGAGCATGGCGTATTCACCGCTCACCTGATAGACCAGGGTCGGCACCTGGAAGCTGTCCTTGACCCGGCGCACCACGTCCAGATAGGGCATACCCGGCTTCACCATCACCATGTCCGCCCCTTCCTGGAGATCCAGGGCCACCTCATGGAGGGCCTCGTCGCCGTTGGCCGGGTCCATTTGATAACTGTATTTGTTGCCGCCGCCCAGATTGGCCGCCGATCCCACCGCGTCCCGGAAGGGTCCATAAAAGCTGGACGCGTACTTGGCCGAATAGGCCAGGATGCGGGTATGGATGTGACCGGCGGATTCCAGGGCCTGGCGCACCGCGCCGATGCGCCCGTCCATCATGTCCGACGGTGCCACCACGTCCGCCCCCGCCTCGGCATGAGACAGGGCTTGCCTTACCAGCACTTCGATGGTCTGGTCATTCAGCACATAGCCGCTGGCGTCGATCAGCCCATCCTGGCCGTGGGTGGTGAAGGGGTCCAGGGCCACGTCGGTGATGACGCCCAGATCTGGCGCCACCGCCTTCACCGCCCGCACCGCCCGCTGGGCCAGACCGTCCGGCGCATAGGCGGCGCGGGCGTCCTCGGACTTAGCCTCCTGGGGAGTGACCGGAAATAGGGCGATGGCCGGTACGCCCAGGGTCACCAGTTCCCTGGCTTCCCGCTCTAGCTGGTCGATGCTCAGGCGCTCCACGCCGGGCATGGACGGCACCGGCTCGCGCCGCTCCCGGCCCTCCAGGACGAACAGGGGTTGGATCAGGTCCGCCGGGGTCAACAGATGTTCCCGCATCAGCCGCCGGGAAAACTCATCCCGGCGCATCCGGCGCATGCGGGTGGCGGGGAAGGGCGCGCGCGGAAATTGGGACATGGCGATACTCCTGGGATGGGGCCAATGGTGGCGGTCAAGTTTACAAACCGGACCGGCGCTTCCCTAGGCTTTTCCGCCGGGGCTTGGCCGCCCTAGGCCCGGCCGCTACTATTTTCCCTATTTTGCCCAATGGGTTTGGACGCGGGAGAAGTATATGTCGCGACATCCGGTGGCTTCGGCCCACATATTTCCGGTGGATCAGCAGGAATTTCATGCCAAGGTGGTGGACGCCTCCCAGGGCGGACCCATCCTGGTGGATTTTTGGGCGGATTGGTGTGCCCCTTGTCACGCCCTGACACCCCATTTGACCCGGGTCATTGAGGAGTCTGGGGGTTCCCTGCGCCTGGCCCAGGTGGAAGTGGACGAGGGCGATAACATGAAACTGGCCGGTCATTACCGGCTGCGGGGCTTTCCCACCGTGATCCTGTTTCTAGGGGGCGAGGAACTGGGCCGCTTCAGCGGAGCCCGCGCCAGCCATTGGATCCGGGATTGGTTAGATGAGCACCTGGTTAACCCCGTCCCAGAATAAAGATCGATTTTCTCCATGGATTGATTGTTGCCCGGAGGTTCTGCGATGAATGCTGAAAAATCCTTGCGTAGGCTGCATAAGCTGCTGCGCGCCAAAAAATACCCGAAGGCGCTGCGTTTGGTGCTGCGCCCCAAGCGGGGCACCATCAAGCCCCCGTTTCGGCGGGATCTGAATCATGCCTGGTTTCTGGTGGGGGAAATCCATTACCGGATGGGCGCCCTGCGGAAAAGCACTGCGGCCTTTCAAAAGGCTCTGGAACATTGGCCCCAGGACCAGGAAGCGTTGCTGGCCCTGGCGGATTGCCGCAGTGAGTTGGGGCAGGCGGCGGAGGCGGAGCGGCTGCTGCGGGGCGGGTTGGAGCAATGGTCCGGGGATGCCCAGCTCATCTTCAACCTAGGCAATGCCCTGTTTGACCAAGGCCAGTATGAGGCGAGCATCCAGGAGTACCAGAAAACCCGGGGTGATCGAGAAATCTGGCCTTTGGCAAAGCGGAATATCCGGTCGGCCAAGTTTCAGATCAAGCAGGGGAGGTGACGGGCGCCGGCCGCCGCAAGGGCCGCTGCCAGGTTGGACGCCACCCGCACCGCCAGGATGACCATGAAAAAATTCCCTTGGCTCTGGTTTTGTCTGGCCTGGCTGCTGGGTGGGACGGTCTGCGCCGCGCCGGTAGAGACCCTGCAACCGCCCCAGCAGGTGATCCAGGACACCGCGACCCGCTTACGGGTTCTGATGGAACGGGAGGCGGGCCGGCTAAGGGATGACCCCGCCTATATCCAGCAACTGGCCGAGGAAGTGCTGGTGCCCCAGATTCACCTCGGCCAACTGTCCGCCGCCATCCTGGGACGCCATTGGCGCCAGGCCAGTTCCGCCCAGCAGCAGGCGTTTGCGGCGGAATTGAAGCACTTCATGGTGCGAACCTATGCCACCGCGTTGCGGGAATTGGGCCACTGGGAGATCAGCTTTTTGCCGCTGCGCCTGGGGGATGGCCAGACCGATGCCCTGGTGCGAACCCGGGTCAGCCGGTCCGGCGCGCCGCCCCTGTCCATGGATTACCGCATGTGTCTGCGGGACGGTCGCTGGCAGGCCTATGACCTGAGCATCGAGGGCATCGGCTTGGCGGCCAACTATCGCACGGGCTTTGCTCAAACCATCGAGCAAAAGGGTCTGGACGGGCTGATCGAGGACCTGGCGGCGCGCAACGCGGAACGCCTGAACCGGGCCGGAGCGGGGGCGTCCAGGGGCGCGGCTGGGGCTGGGGACGGCGGCTGAAAAATACCGCTAGAGGGCTAAAGAATGCTGAAACCAGCCGATAAAACCATTAGAGCGTCCGACATGCGGTTTGATTTCATCCTCCTCCGGCGCCTTACAAAGCGCCTTAAACCCATCCACCCCCCCAAGCAGGATGGGTTTTTTTTTGCCCTGGCTGCCGCTGGCGGCGGTTCCCAGGGGATTTTCCCGCCTCGCGTCCCCCTGCTAGCATAACCTCGCATGGTCGCGGTCGGTTTGGCAGTGTGGGGAACAGATTTGATGAATAAGCGCGGTTGCTGGTTGCTGGTGCTGGTCGTCTTGGGCGGATGCGGCGGCAAGGAAAAGGTTTACAAGCAGGAGACCTTTGAGGTCGATAGCCCCTATCAGATGTCTACCCTGGCTTCTCCTGGAGAAGCCTGTGAAAGTGCCCGGCGCGCTCTGCTGGGCCAGGGCTACGTGATTCATTCTTCCAGCGTGGGCGCCGTGCGGGGTAAAAAAGCCTTCCAGCCCTCCACCGACCAGAGCAACGTGTTGGAGATGAACGTGGTGTGCGTGGAAAAGGACCGGGGCACCTCCACCCGTATTTTCGCCAATGCCATGGAAATCACCTATGGCCTGAAGAAAAGCAACCAGTCGGCTAGCGTCGGCTTGTCGGCCATCGGTTCCGTGTCCCTGCCGGTGCGCAGCACCACGGATTCCATGGTCAAGACCAGCGAGGTCACCATCAACGACAAGGATTTCTATAATCGCTTCTTCGCCCTGCTGGAAAATTACCTGGATCAGGCCGCCGACGACCGTCCCCAGGGCGGTGGCGCGCCGCCCCCCAAGCCGGGGGACTGACCCCCCGTTCACCCTGAGCTGGTCGAAGGGTGAATTAGCGCGCCCCCCAAGCCGGGGGACTGATCCCCCGTTCACCCTGAGCTGGTCGAAGGGTGAA
>CAZIHO010000019.1:0-39596 GCA_964538875.1 uncultured Chromatiaceae bacterium | reverse complement strand
CAATCGTCCCCACGTTTACGTGCGGCTTTTTACGCTCAAATTTGGATTTAGCCATGGAACAGTCTCCGCAAAAGTCCTTAATACGTGGCGTTCATACCGGTCAAATTGCGCGCGTCACCGCGCGGCTCAATATGGAGCCCATGTCCGGGATCGAACCGGAGACCTCACCCTTACCAAGGGTGTGCTCTACCTACTGAGCTACATGGGCATAAACTATCGGCCTTTTGGAGCGGGTGATGGGAATCGAACCCACATCATCAGCTTGGAAGGCTGAGGTTCTACCATTGAACCACACCCGCTAACATCTTTCTGGCAACGGGCCACCTTACCGCATCCCTTATTAGGGATTACCCGCGCCCTTGCTAGTACGGGTTTTCACGTTCACCTCCCAGACCGAAAGCCGGCTTAGGAAGTTCGCTGGTTAAATTTGGTGGAGGGGGGAGGATTCGAACCTCCGAAGGCGGAGCCGGCAGATTTACAGTCTGCTCCCTTTGGCCACTTGGGAACCCCTCCAAAAAATAAGCCTCGCATTCTATTGCGAGATGGAGGCAACGTCAACCACCACCATGGGTTAAAAGTTCAGTTGCCTACAGTTGTCGCAGACCAACCCCGCGACCACTCCCACGAAATCGTCCCCGTCGTCCCCAACCCGGAACCCATGCCTAACAGGTGGCTAGGCCTTTTTGCCTGGCCGGGGAGCCCATTTGAGCACCCCAAACCATTCGGATTTAATTATATTAGCAACCATTGACACCTTTCCGCCCCCCGCGTACCATCGCCCGCCAGCGACGCTGGAGTAAAGACACCAAGTGCCACCAGAGGCAGGGCGTCGTTGAGGACTGAATACTTTTTGGAATCAAAAATTTTTGCTTTTGTATATCCCCTAGGGGATAGCCTAGGTTCCGGATGCCACCCCCTTAGGGTGATAGGCCAGGTCAAGGCGGTCAGATAGGCTTACGGGGTTTGTTGTCCGACCCCTAGGCACCGAGGCTCCGGACAGCCTCCATGGGGCCCCCCGTCCGGCGGTCGCGCCGGCGGCGGAGATAGCCCGCCGGGAGCTTGGGTAGATGAACTGCGGCGGCGGAATCGCAACCACTTCGATTCAGTTGGGAGAATTTGCGCGATGACTATCGAAAAACACCAGACCCCAATGCTTGATCAACTGGAACAAGGTCCTTGGCCGAGCTTCATCTCCGGCATCAAGCGCCTCCGGGACCAGCATCCGAACGAGCGTATCAATAAGGTCACCAACGACCTGCTCGGCCAGCTTGAGCATTCCTATGAAACCCGCAAGGGATACTGGAAAGGCGGGACTGTATCAGTCTACGGGTATGGCGGCGGCATCATCCCGCGTTTCTCGGAAGTGGGTAAGGCATTCCCTGAATCCAAGGAATTCCATACCCTGCGCGTGCAACCGCCGGCCGGGAACCACTATTCGATCAGCATGTTGCGGCAACTGGCTGACAGCTGGGAGAAGTTTGGCTCTGGGTTGGTGACCTTCCATGGCCAGACCGGCAACATCATGTTCATCGGCACGGACACGGAAAAGACCCAGGCGTTCTTCGACGAGATCAATGACTACGGCTGGGACTTGGGTGGCGCTGGACCTTGCGTGCGCACCGGCATGTCCTGCGTTGGCGCGGCCCGTTGCGAGATGTCCTGCACCAACGAGCAGAAAGCTCATCGTCTGTTGTTGAACAACTTCACCGACGACGTGCATCGCCCGGCCCTGCCCTACAAGTTCAAGTTTAAGGTATCAGGTTGCCCCAACGATTGTCAGAACGCCATTGAGCGCTCCGACTTCGCCATCATCGGCACCTGGCGGGATGACATGAAGGTGGACCAAGACCAAGTCAAGGCCTATGTGGCCAAGAAGGGTCGTCAGTACATCATCGACAACGTAATCACCCGCTGTCCGACCCAAGCTCTGTCCCTGCGGGACGATGACAGCCTGGCGGTCAACAACCGGGATTGCGTGCGCTGCATGCACTGCCTCAACGTCATGCCCAAGGCACTGCACCCCGGCGATGACAAAGGCGTCACCATCTGCATGGGTGGCAAGCGCACCCTGAAAATTGGGGACCTGATGGGCACCGTCATCATTCCCTTCAAGAAGTTAGACACCGAAGAAGATTGGGACTCGCTGGTCGAGTTGGCCCAGACCGTCATCGACTTCTGGGCCGAGAATGGCCTGGAGCACGAACGCTGCGGCGAAATGATCGAGCGCATCGGCCTGGCCAATTTCCTGGAAGGCATCGAAATCGAGCCGGATCCCAACATGATCACCTACCCGCGTCAGAGTTCCTATGTCCGCATGGACGATTGGGACGAGGCGGCGGAAGCCTGGTTCGAACGTCAGGCCCAGTCCTAAAGGTCAAGGCTGGAGCAGTTGCCCGGCGCCAAAGGGTGAATTGCTCCGTTAACTAGTTGAATTCCAGGAATTTGAACTTTTTCGGAGGTAACGATGGCCAAAGACATGCGCGAGCCCATCGAATCTGGGTGCCCGGATCCATTCCAGTACATGCACCCGGTGATGCGGAAGAATTTTGGGATGTGGAAGTACCACGAGGATCCCCGTCCCGGCGTACTACGCCACGTGGCATACAGCGGCGATGAGATTTGGACCGTTCGGGCCGGAACCCAACGGATCCTAGACCTTTTCACCTTGCGTACCCTGTGCGACATCGGTGACCAATACGCGGACGGTTACGTCCATTTCACCATTCGCTCCAATCTGGAGTTCATGGTGGCCGACGGCAATAAGGTGGGGCCCCTCATCAAGGCCCTGGAAGACGCGGGCTTCATCGTCGGCGGCACCAAGAACTCGGTGACCATGATTTCCCACACCCAGGGCTGGTTGCACTGCGACATCCCTGGCACCGACGCCTCCGGCGTGGTCAAGTCCATGATGGACGAATTGATCGACGAATTCCGGCAGACCAACATGCCCAACCGGGTGCATATCACCACCTCTTGCTGCCAGATCAACTGCGGCGGTCAGGGTGACATCGCCATCAACGTTCAACACACCAAGCCACCGAAGATCAACCACGACTTGGTGGCCAATGTCTGCGAACGCCCCTCCGTCGTGGCACGTTGCCCGGTAGCGGCGATTCGCCCCGCCATGGTCAACGGCAAACCGTCCCTGGAAGTTGATGAGAAGAAATGCATTTGCTGCGGCGCTTGCTACCCGCCTTGCCCGCCCATGCAGATCAATGACGCGGAACACACCAAGCTGTCCATCTGGGTTGGCGGCAACCATTCCAATGCCCGGTGCAAGCCGACCTTCCAGAAACTGGTGGCGTCCGGTATTCCGAATAATCCGCCCCGTTGGCCGGAAGCCACCGCCATTGTCAAGCGCATTCTCAAGGCGTACAAGGAAGACGCCCGGGATTGGGAGCGGGTCGGTGAGTGGATTGAGCGCATCGGTTGGCCTCGATTCTTTGAGATGGTGGAACTGCCCTTCACCAAGTACCACATCGATACTTGGCGCGGTTCCAGGGCTAGCTTGAACGCTTCCGCCCACATCCGCTTCTAAGGAACGGCAAGCCATGAAGCTTTGCATTCAGGTGAACGAAGGGCCATACCAGCATCAGGCGTCCGACACGGCATATCAATTCACCAAGGCCGCGCTGGACAAGGGGCATGAAATCTTTCGGGTGTTTTTCTATCACGATGGCGTGAACAACGGCACCCGGCTGACCACACCACCCCAGGACGATCGCAATATCGTCAAGCGCTGGTCGGAGTTGAGCGAAAAGCATGGTCTGGATCTGGTGGTTTGCGTCGCCGCCGCCCAACGGCGTGGTATCGCCGACGCGGATGAAGCGCGTCGCAACGGCAAGGACGCCGACAACCTGGCTCCCGGGTTCCGGATTTCGGGCCTCGGTCAGTTGATCGAGGGTGCCATCCAGAGTGACCGCCTGGTCGTTTTCGGCGACTAGAGGGAGTCCGATCATGTCTGAAACCAAGAAGTTCTGTTACGTCAACCGCAAGGCTCCCTACGGCACCATCTATGCGTGGGAATCTTTGGAGGTGGTGCTGATCGGCGCCGCTTTCGAGCAGGATGTCAGCCTCGCGTTCATTGATGACGGCGTGTATCAGTTGATGAAGGGCCAGGACACCAGTGGCTCCGGATTCAAGAATTTTTCCCCAACCTACAGCGCCCTGGGTGACTATGAGGTGACCCAGATCTATGTCGAGCAGGAATCGCTAGACGAGCGGGGATTGACTTTGGATGACCTGCAACACCTCACCTGGGAAGACGAGGACGAGGATTGGGCGGAAAAGGATTCCATACAAGTGCTAAGCCGCGCGGAAATGGCGGAGTTCCTGGCCGGCCAGGACGTTTTGTTCAATTTCTAGGTCGAGGTCGAGACCCCATGTCCATGTTGCACCTAGTCAATAAATCCCCCTACGAGCGCAACTCCCTTGCGACCTGCATCGGATACCTGCGCGAAGGCGACAGCCTGTTGTTGATCGAGGATGGAGTCTATGCCGCCATCAAATCCGGCCGGGCGGCTAGTCAACTGCAGGGTTTGGATGTGTCCGTCCTAGCGTCGGACATCGCCGCCCGCGGGATCTCCGCCGAGCAATTGGCGGATGGGATCGGAGTTGTGGATTACAGCGGATTCGTGGATCTGGTTGAAGCCAAGGATAAGGTTCAGTCCTGGCTTTAACTCCCTGAGCAAACTTTATTTATAGGAGATCAGCGTATGTCTATCGATGTCAATGGCAAGCAACTCGAAGTCGATGAAGAAGGCTACCTGGCCAATATCAACGACTGGGAGCCTGAAGTCGCCAACGTCATGTCCAAGCAGGATGACCTGGCGCTCACCGATGAGCATTGGGACATCATCAACTTCCTCCGCGAGTACTACGAGGAATATCAAATTGCTCCCGCCGTCCGGGTTCTGACCAAGGCAGTTGGCAAGAAGTTAGGCAAGGACAAGGGCAACAGCAAGTATCTGTATGGCCTGTTCCCCTACGGCCCGGCCAAGCAAGCCTGCCGTTACGCCGGCCTGCCCAAGCCCACCGGTTGCGTTTGATCCGAGTCTGCTCGGGGGCCTGTTCCCGGCCCCCGGGAAGTCCCGTCCGGGTTGCCTCAAGTAACCAGCGAGACTGACCGCGCACCCCGTCAACGTTCGGCGTGACGCGCTGGGTTCGCCAGAGTGGAACATCATGGATTTAGTCGGGATGGGCGCCCTCCGGGTTGGTCTGGTCAAGATCAACAGGTGCGCCTAACAGGTGAAGTCAACCCAAAGGTAGCAGGAATATGTCGGTCCTTTATGCCTTGCTCTTCTACTTTGCCACCGCCGTCCTGCTAGGTGGCCTGGTTGCCCGGATCTTAAAATACGCCCGCACTCCGGCGCCCCTCAAGATTCCCACCACCCCAGCGCCTATTACCCGCACGGGGGTCGCTCTGCGAATTGCCCGGGAGGTGGTGTTCTTCGAGAGCTTATTCAAGGGAACCAAATGGACCTGGCTATTCTCCTGGGTGTTCCATTTTTCTCTGTTCCTGATCGTGCTCCGCCACAGTCGCTATTTCTGGGACCCCCTGCCCTATCCCTTGGTGCTGGTGCAACCTTTCGGCATATACGCGGGCTTTGCCATGATCGCCGGCTTAGCTGGCCTGTGGGCCCGGCGTTTCCTGGTGGATCGGGTTCGCTATATCTCGGCGCCATCGGATCATTTGATGTTGGTACTCCTGCTGGCGATCGGCCTGTCCGGTCTCGGTACCAAATTCATTTCCCACACTGACATCGTGGCGGTCAAGAGCTTCTTCCATGGCTTGATGGTCTTTAATTGGCAACCGTTGCCCATGGATCCCCTGCTATTGATCCATTTGGCGCTGGTGGCGCTGCTCATGATTATCCTGCCCTTCAGCAAGTTGCTACATGCGCCCGGACTGTTCTTTAGCCCGTCCCGCAATCAGGTGGACAACCCTCGGGAAGTGCGCCACCTGGCCCCCTGGGCCCGAGAACTGGAGCGTTAGGGTTTTTTCGCCTACGCCTATCCATTTGAGTTGACGAGGAGGATCCATGGCCAAGGCTGACTTCCAGGTCCCGGCGCTTCAGGAATATCTCGAAGTTCCGCCGGTGACCGCCGGCACCATGGCCCATAGCCGGCCGTTTGTATCCCGCTTGGAATTCCAGGCGCCCCTTGGGTTTCCCGGCGAGTTGGTGGAAAACTGGCAGGAAAAGGCCATCGGTAAGATGGGTGAACTGTTGGGCAAGTACCGCTCCCTTCAGGTTTACCTAGATTCGTGCGTGAAATGCGGTGCTTGCACCGATAAATGTCATTATTTCCTGGGGACTCAAGATCCCAAGAATATGCCAGTGGCCCGCCAAGACCTGTTGCGGAAGGTCTATCGGCGTTATTTCACCCTGGCCGGCAAATATTTTCCAAAACTGGTCGGCGCCGAGGATCTCACCCGGGAAGTGCTGGACGACTGGTACAGCTATTTCCATCAGTGCTCCCAATGTCGTCGCTGTTCCGTGTTCTGCCCTTACGGCATCGACACGGCGGAGATTTCCATGGCTGCCCGTGAAATCATGGACAGCATCGGCATGGGCCAGAAGTACTGCAACGAAATCATCGCCAAGGTTTACAAGATCGGCAATAACCTGGGCCTGCCAGGACCCGCCCTGCGGGATACTTTGGAGGGTTTGGAAGAAGACGTTCTGGATGACACCGGCGTCGCGGTCAAATATCCGATCGACCAAAAGGGCGCCGAGGTGCTGCTGGTCACGCCGTCGGCGGACTTCTTTGCCGAGCCCCACGTCGACGGCCTGATCGGCTACGGCAAGGTGTTCCACGAAGCAGGAATTTCCTGGACCCTGAGCACCCACGCCTCAGAAGCGGCTAACTTTGGCATGTTCATCGGCTCCTACGAGAACATGCGGCGCATCTCCCAACGCATTCGCAAGGCAGCCCTGGACTTGGGCGTCAAGCGCATTGTTTTTGGCGAATGTGGTCACGCTTGGCGGGTAGCCTACAGCTTCCTGAATACCCTGGCTGGGCCCTGGGATTTCCTGGATCCCAACTATCCGGTTCCCCAGCACATTTGCGAATTCACCTGGGACCTGATTCAGCAGGGCAAGCTGCAATTCGACAAAACCCAGAATGACGAGATGGTCCTGACGTTCCACGATTCCTGCAATGTGGCGCGGGGCTCCCGCATGGGTGCCCAGCCCGGTGGCCAGTTCGACATTCCCCGAAACATCATCAAGGCGGTCTGCAACCACTATGTGGACATGGACGCGGACACCATCCGCGAAAAATCCTTCTGTTGCGGCGGCGGCGGCGGCTTGCTCACCGACGACCTGATGGAACTGCGGGTCAAGGGCGCCAAGCCCCGGGTGGAAGCGCTGAACAACGTCATGCAAGAACAGGGCGTCACCCACATGGCCGCGATCTGCGCCATCTGCAAGAGCCAATTCACCAAGGTTCTGCCCTACTACGGGCTCACCATGGACCAGATCGTCAGCCTGCACCAGCTGGTGAGCAACGCCATCATCCTGACAGGACAGAAGTCGGAAGACGACGAGGATGAGGACGACGAGGACGAGGCATAGGCCGAACGTCGGCAAGAATTATCGGGTTATCCACCAGGAAATCCCGCATTTGGGCTTTTATAGGCTTAGGAGGTAGATCAATGGCGACTCCACGCAAAGAAACAAGCACCAAACTGACTTGGCGCCGGTTCAAGGACGGCGACGATCAGTGGAAGAGGCTGACCGACATGATCTTCGTTCAGGACACCTCCCACAAATGTCCGACTTACGTTCATAAGACGCCGCCCTGCCAGGGGAGCTGTCCGTCCGGCCACGATATTCGCGGTTGGTTGTCGATTGTGCGCCAAACCGAAAAGCCGGAAGCCGGCATGGATTGGAAGGAATACGCGTTCCGCCGCAATGTGGACGCCAACCCCTTCCCTTCCATGATGGGCCGGGTCTGTCCCGCGCCCTGCCAGGACGGCTGCAATCGTAATGAAGTCGAGGATTTCGTCGGCATCAACGCGGTGGAGCAATTTATCGGCGACCACGCCATTGCCCAGGGCTATCGCTTCAGCGCCGGTCCAGACACTGGCAAGCGGGTGGCCATCGTTGGCGGCGGCCCCGCCGGTCTGTCGACCGCCTACCAACTGCGGCGCAAGGGCCACGGCGCCACTATCTTTGAAATGAACGACGACTTAGGCGGCATGTTCCGCTACGGCATTCCCGGCTATCGGGTGCCCAGGGACAAGTTGACTGCCGAGATTCAACGCATCATCGACATGGGCGTCGAGGTTCGCACCAAGGTGCGGGTCGGCGTGGACATTTCGGTGGAGCAACTGGAAAAGGACTACGACGCCATCCTTTGGGCCATCGGTTGCCAAGCAGGTCGCGGTCTGCCGGTTCCGGGCTGGGACGGCACCCCCAACTGCGTATCCGGCGTCGCCTTCCTCAAGGCCTTCAATGAAGGTCGCATGAAGGTGACGGCCGACCGGGTCGTCTGCGTTGGCGGCGGCGACACATCCATTGACGTGGTTTCCGTGGCCCGGCGCCTCGGCCACATCGAGCATACCAATCCGTCCGACCGGCCGGAGTTGGTGGTGCATGAAAGCTACGTAATGCATGACGCGGCGGTCACCGCAGCGCGCCAGGGCGCCAAGGCGACCCTCACGTCCCTGTTCTCCAAAGACCAGATGACCGCTGCCGAGCATGAAGTCATGGACGCCATCCAGGAGGGCGTTGAGATTTTGGACGGTGTCATGCCCCTGGAGGTCATTAAGGGTGCAGATGGTCGCGCCACTGGCTTAAAGATTGTCGCCTGCAAGATGGTCAAGGATCGCCCGGTGGTCCTGGACGGCGCTGAGCCCCAGATTCTGGAAGCAGACCTCATCGTGTCCGCCATCGGTCAAGGCGGCGACATGCGGGGCCTGGAGCAGTTCGACAACGGTCGTGGCCTGATGAACGCCGACTCCTTCTATCAGGTGCCCGGCAAGCCCGGCCATTTCGTGGCGGGCGATATCATCCGGCCCCATTTGCTTACCACCGCAGTGGGCCAGGCCACTATCGCCGCTGATTCGATCGACCTCTTCCTGCGCGGCTTGGAGCAAAAGAAGCGGCCCAAGGTGGACGTGCATCATTTCGACCTGATGGACAAACTCAGCGAGCAAAAGCTGGCGCCCCAGGCGTTCACGGCGGCGGAACGGGGCGACATGCGCGGCACCTCAGACGGGAACTGGGCGGTTCACAACTATGAGGACCGCTCCTTCCAGGAGATCTGCTCCCACGACAAGCTGTTCCTGGGGCATTTCAATCATGCTCTACGGGTCAAGCGCAAAGAAGAAGTGCCATCGGCGGACGAGGTGCTCGGTCACTTCAAGGAGCGCTTGATCTGCTTGAGCGCTGAGGAAGCAATCACCGAGGCTAAGCGTTGCATGAGTTGCGGCCTCTGCTTTGAATGCGACAACTGTGTGATCTTCTGTCCCCAGACTGCGGTTTACCGGGTGCCTAAGAAGGAGGCCACCATGGGCCGCTACGTGGCGACGGATTATGCCAAGTGCATCGGGTGCCACATTTGTGCCGATGTCTGCCCCACCGGCTACATCCAAATGGGATTGGGCGACTAATCACCGCTGTTTTAGGACAGGCCAACCCGGGGGCAGCAATCGCCCCCGGGGAGCCATGCCGGTGGGCTGATCGCGCCCTTTTGTATCGGTGACCGCAACGGGAGGAGTAGATGAATTTTTTCTTGCGTGCGGGTAACTCCCTCCTGGCGCTTTGGTTCGCCGGGATCCTGGTTGCCCTGGCCGGATGCTCTGCGGAGCAGGGTCCTGAAACGGTAGCGGGTTCCGCCCGGGCAGCCAAGGTCAAGCAATGTGTGGAACCGACCGAGGTCATTCGGCGCAACCACATGGAACTCATCAAGCATCAACGGGATGCCACCGTGCATCAAGGTATCCGCGCCACTCAGCATAGTCTGGTGGGCTGCGTGGATTGTCATGTTCAACTTGACCGCCAAGGCAAGCCGGTGCCAGCCAATGCGCAAAATCAATTCTGCGATGCCTGTCACGACAAGGTGGGCACGGAGTTGACCTGCTTCGCCTGCCACTCGCCGGTCCCCAACGGACCCGCGCCCGCTACCGCTACCGGCCTGGCGCTGGAACCAGGGGTATCGCCCCGTCCGGCACTCGCCTTGATCCCCACCGACGCGACCAAGGGCAACTGAGATGAGCAATCAAGCCAAGCCGTTTGACCAGGGCCGACGCTCCTTTCTCGGTGGCGCGGTCGGCGCCGCCAGCCTTTGCCTGGCGCCGGGCGTTGTTCTGCACGGAGTCGCCGACGCCGCTCCACGGGGGGAACCCGTGTCCAGCAAGGTGCGCTGGGGAATGTTGATCGATACCAACAAGTGCGCCAGTGGCTGTGACGCCTGCGTACAGGCCTGCAACAAGGAAAATGGCATCGACCTAGTGCCCAAGACGGCCCATGTGTCGCCCGATAAGGCGACTCAACAGCGCCCCACCTGGATCCGCAAGGCCGCCCTCAAGGACAATTTATCAGGTCGCACCACCCATTTGCCCCTACTCTGCCAGCACTGCGAACATCCGCCCTGCGTGGATGTGTGCCCCACCGGGGCTTCCTTCCGGCGTGCGGACGGCATCGTCATGGTGGACCGGCACACCTGCATCGGCTGCCGTTACTGCATGATGGCCTGCCCCTACCATGCCCGTTCCTTTATCCACGAAGACGTGACCAATCAGTTGAGTCATACCCCCCGGGGCAAGGGCTGTGTGGAAAGTTGTAATTTTTGCGTGCATCGCTTGGACAATGGCCAGAACAGCACCGCTTGCCAGGACGCCTGTTCTATGGCGGGTCACCAGGCCATTCTATTCGGTGACCTGAACGACCCCAACAGCGCCATCTCCAAGGCTATCGCCGCTCAGGCTAGCCGCCAGATTCGGGCCGATTTGCAGTTGAATACCAGCGTTCGCTACAGCGGCGTTTAAAGGAGAGAATCGGATGGCGAGCAAAAAAATCAGTTATCGGGAATGGATGATTCCAGGCGCCCGTTACTGGGGGCTGTTGGCACTACTCGGCGGACTGGCCGCAATCGGTGGACTGGCGGCCCTATACATGGAACATCACGGCCACTGGGTCACGGGTATGTCCAACCTGGTGGTGTGGGGAACCCCCCACGTCTTCGCGGTATTCCTGATCGTCGCCGCGTCCGGCGCCTTGAACGTGGCCTCTATTGGCTCCGTGTTTGGCAAGACCCTGTATAAGCCCCTCGCGCGCCTGTCTGGACTGCTCGCCATCGCCTTGCTAGTCGCCGGACTGCTGGTCTTGGTGCTGGATCTAGGGCGCCCGGACCGGTTGATTGTGGCCATGACCACGTACAACTTCAAATCTATCTTCGCCTGGAACATTTATCTTTATACCGGGTTCATGGTCATCGTCGCGGCCTATCTCTGGACCATGATGGAACGCAAGGCCGCCGACTATGTGAAACCGGTTGGCTTTCTGGCGTTTGTCTGGCGCCTAGCCCTCACCACCGGCACCGGGTCCATCTTCGGTTTCCTGGTCGCCCGGCAAGCCTATGATTCGGCGATCCTGCCACCTCTGTTCATCGTCATGTCTTTTGCCTTTGGACTGGCGGTGTTCGTGCTGGTGCTCATGTTCGCCTTCAACCAAGAAGGCCGCCCGCTGGGGGATGGATTGTTGGATCGGCTGCGCCGTCTGTTAGGCCTGTTCGTGGGCGCGGTCCTGTTCCTGAGCCTGATTTATCACCTGACCAAGCTATATGGCACCAAATACCACGGTGTCGAGAGCTTCATCCTGCTCAATGGCGGCATCTACAGTGTCATGTTTTGGTTTGGGCATGTGTTGCTGGGGGGACTTATCCCCCTGGGTATCATCTACCACCCAGTGTTGGGCAAATCCCGCACTTGGTTCGCCTCGACCTGCGCCCTGGTGATCCTTGGGGGGCTGGCGTCTATGTACTTCATCATCGTCGGTGGCCAGGTATACCCCCTGGAAATGTTCCCCGGCATGACCCTGCTGGACGAAGGGTTCGGGGCCCAAGCCGCCCAGATGGCACCCTACAGTCCCAGCCTGCCGGAGTTGCTGCTAGGTCTGGGTGGAATGGCGTTAGCGATGACCGTCACAGCGGTGGGGGTTCGTGCCCTTAAGTTCCTTCCGGAATCCTTAGCGGACGAAGCCTTAGACATTAAATCAGCCCACGCTTGATGATTCTCCTGCGGGGCGGTCTAGTGACCGCCCTCGTCGTTTTAGCCCTGCTACTTGGTTCGGCGGGACTCCATGCCCCATCTGTTGATTTCCGCAGCCCATAAATCGTCCGGCAAAACCACCTTGTGCGTGGGTTTGGGCGCCGAATGGTCCCGCCTTGGACTCCAGATCCAGTCCTTCAAAAAGGGGCCAGACTATATAGATCCCCTGTGGCTTACCCAAGCTACCCAACGACCCTGCTATAACCTGGATTTTTATACCCAGGACCAGGACGAAATCCGCCAACTCTTTGCTTCTCGGATGGTCAGCGCGGATCTGGGATTGATCGAGGGCAACAAAGGACTCTACGACGGACTGGACCTTCATGGTCACAACAGCAACGCGGCCCTGGCCAAACTGCTGGGCGCGCCAGTGGTATTAGTGATCGACACCGAGGGCATGACCCGGGGTATTGCGCCGCTGCTGCTGGGTTACCAGGACTTCGACCCAGCCATCCGCATCGCCGGCGTGATACTGAACAAGGTCAACGGCAGCCGCCACGAGAGCAAACTACGGGCTGTTATCGAGCATTACACCGATATACCCGTAGTCGGGAGTGTCCAACGATGCTCGGAATTGGTCATCGTAGAACGGCACTTGGGGCTGATTCCCAGCAACGAAGCCCAGGAGGCCAGCGCCCAAATCGAACGTATCCGGCGCGTCGTTGCCGAACAGGTAGAATTTAGCGCGCTATCCGCCATTGCCGACGGCGCTTCGCCCCTCGACTGCGCCACGGCACCTGTGCCGGTACAGATTTCCAGTGATACGCCGCTCCGCATCGGCATTGCCCAGGACCGGGCCTTTGGCTTTTATTATCCGGGCGACTTGGAAGCCATGGTCGCGGCGGGTGCTCTACTAGTGCCCTTCAGCCCCATGACCGACCGCCAGTTGCCTGACGTGGACGGTATCTTCATCGGCGGTGGGTTTCCAGAAATGCACCTGGCGGCACTAGAGGCCAACGGGGTCCTACGCGCCCAGTTGCGGGACTACGTCGAATCCGGCCGTCCCCTATATGCGGAGTGCGGCGGACTCATGTACCTGAGCCGCAGTATCCAATGGCGCGATGAAACCTGCTCCATGGTCGGGATTATTCCCGGCGATACCCGGATGTATGACCGGCCCCAGGGGCGCGGTTATGTGCGCCTACGGCCAACTCAGTGGCTGCCCTGGCCCTTGCCCGTCACGGGGGACGCCATTGCCGCCCACGAATTCCATTATTCTCGACTGGAAAATCTGGCTTCCGGCCAAATATTTGGCTTCGAGATGCTGCGCGGTACCGGCATCGATGGCAGCCACGACGGCCTGGTGTACAAAAACCTGTTGGCCTGCTACAGCCATTTAAGGAACGTGGGTGGTTGCCGCTGGACCGAGCATTTTCTTCACCAGGTCCAGACCTACCGGCGCCGTTGAATTCATTCAGGGCGAGACCAATGCCCGCTTGTGGGAGAATACCAATATGTTCCAACTCACTGAATCCGCCGCCAAACAGGTGCGGGAAGCGGCCCACCAGGGCGGCGCCGAGGGGATGGCGCTGCGCCTGGCGGCGCGACGTCTGCCAGACGGCACCATCAATTATTTAATGGGTTTCGATGAAGTCAAGGACGAGGACTTAAGCTTTCGCTCCCATGGCGTCGAGATCGTCATGGAACCGGACTACCTGCCGCTTTTGGATCAAGCCACCATGGATTTCGTGGAAATGGATGCCGGTACCCACCAGTTCATCTTTCTAAATCCCTTGGACCCCAACTACGTGGCTCCCGGCTAAAGGTCACGGCCGAAATACAGGCTAGTTCCCGCGGTTCCGGGCGAAGGCCAGCATCCGTTCGATGGGGAGCACCGCCCGGGCGCGGATATCCGGATCGATATGGATTTCCCGATCATCCCGAAGTAACGCTTGCTCCAGGCTTTGCAAGGCGTTCATAGCCATCCAGGGACAATGGCCACAGCTTTCGCAAGTGGCGCCCTCCCCGGCCGTGGGAGCTAGGATTAGGTGTTTTTCCGGGGCCAGTTGCTGCATCTTCCAGAAAATACCTTGGTCGGTAGCGACAATAAATTCCCGGTTTGGCAGGGTGGAAACCGCCTTAATGAGGGCGGTGGTAGACCCCACCACGTCCGCCTGATCCACCACCTGGTCCGGTGATTCCGGATGCACCAGCACAGCCGCGTCCGGGTGCAACTTGCGCACCCGCTGCAATGCCACCGATTTGAATTCTTCGTGAACCACGCAGGCGCCGGGCCACAACAGCATGTCCGCCCCGGTCAGCCGCGCCACGTATTGACCGAGATGACGGTCCGGCGCCCACAGGACCTTCTCCCCCTGGCGATGTAAGTGCTCCACCACAGCCAAGGCGATACCGGACGTGACCACCCAATCGGAGCGGGCCTTCACCGCTGCGCTAGTATTGGCATAAACCACCACCTTACGCCCCGAGTGCTGATCGCAAAAGGCCCCGAAGGCGTCGATTGGACAATTTTCATCTAGGGAACAGGTGGCGGCCAGATCCGGCATCAACACCCGCTTTTCCGGGTTAAGAATCTTCGCCGTCTCCCCCATGAAGCGCACACCGCATACCACCAAGGTATCCGCCTGGCTGGCGGCGCCATAGCGGGCCATTTCCAGGGAATCCGCCACGCAGCCCCCGCTTTCCTCCGCCAAGGCTTGTAGGGAACCATCCGTGTAGTAGTGGGCCACCAATACCGCCCGCTGCTCCGCCAGCAGGCCCTTGATGCGCTCCTTCAGGTCAGTTTCCTCGGCTGGACTCAACTGGGGCCATTGGGGATGCTTGGGGGGGTGAATGGGTGCCAGGGCGACCGCCCCGTGAGGAATTGTCATGACGCTGGACATGGCTAGAGGGTCTGTATCCGATAGTTAGATAACCGGACCAGAATTCAAGCACATCTAGCGCCAAAGATGTTAATCGGTTCAATAGCCCCTCTAGCCGCGGCCGTCCCCCAATGGCCCCCAGCCCCCATGAGAGCGCGCGCAGGAACTTCTACCAACACTGGGCGGAACTATTGCCGGCGCTGGAATCCTGGGCTAACTTCCCGCCAGCGCTGGTCAGGGTGAAGCTCTGACAAAGACTATCCGACGCCTGACTCTTGCCTGCCACGGGGGTCGCAGTGACCTGGTAACAGCTGGCGATGGGGCAAGCGGCGGTCGGCGCGGCGATAGTCAAGCCGTAATAGCCGTCCGGCGACGTGGTATTACCCATCAAACCCGCGACCGTGGCACCCCCATAGCTGCCGCTATTGGCGTAAGCATATCGTTCCATCTTGGCGCCAAGATCCAAGAGGGCCGTGCGGGCATCGGTCCGTCGCGATTTCCTAATCTGCTCCTGGTAACTAGGGTAGGCAATCGCCGTCAAAATGGCGACGATCGCCAACGCGATCATGAGCTCAAGTAGGCTGATGCCCTGTTGCTCAAACCGAGTGAAACCATCCCGCCTAAGCTGGTTAGCCCTAATCCCGATGTTCACGCCAACTGATCTCCCCAGGCCGAATCACGAAGGGGTTATTTTCCGTAACCGACATACTGGTGCCGGTGGAGTTCTGAATGAAGGCTTTGGACTGCCCGCAGCCCGCTCCGGAGCAATCCGCATATCCAGCGCCGGTGTGCAAACTGGGCGTTACCGCCGCCCCGGTGCCTAGACTGATCTCGGTTAGCATGGCCGGGTTGCCCTCCAGGGTTATCCCCATGTTTAACCCAATAATGGGTTTGCGATAGCCGGTTCCGGTACCAAAATAGACCGCAGTCAATGTAGAACTTCCCTCTGCCTCACATAGGGCGCTGGACGGCGTATAGCCAGTGTAGGTCAGAGCACCCGCCAATACCGCCGCTTCGCCAATGCTGCGTGCCCCGGTTGCAAAATATTGATACCAGCCACCCTGGTAATCTGACTCCAATTGGTATTGACGAAGGTAGCATTCCAATTCTGCAAAGGTATCCACAGTTGTGGTACCGTTCGGCGCGCAGGGAGAGCCAGGTGACAGGCTGCCGCTGAGGCCGGAAACTGCTTCAGAATTTTGATACACCTCGACGTTGGATACGTCTAGCAGACCGCTGGCGGTCCCCCAGGTGAAAGCCCCCCCGCTATCGTGGTCCCTGGGTTCCTTGACGCCATAAAAGCGCTGGCTGCTGAAATCAGTCAGATCGCCCTGCACCAAGAAGCGTCCGCTCCCCACCATCAACCAACGGTTCTTTGAACTATCCACCGCGACGGCGGGCATGGACATGATGGGACGTGCCGTATCGAGTACCAGGGATGGGGACCAATCCCCTAGGGGCTTATAGGTCCAGGGGGAGGCGGTATTCTCTTGATTTACGATTCGTACCCGCTGCAAGTTCCCGCTCCAACTGCCTGCACTACCCTTGATGGTGCCGAAATAGACCGAGTCGGCGCTGTAATCCAGGTTGTAGTCCACCGCGACCAGGTCCGAGATCATGGAATTTTGGTCGGGGAGTTGCTGAATACCCTGGGTCCCAAACCCATCCGCCAGACTCAATGTGGCCAGATCCAGCAGGAATAGCCGGGCATTCTGATCGCTGGAACCCGCAAGCAATGCCGCCTGATTGGCGGGATGGGGTCCGGAGCCCAGCATCAGATACCAGGAATGGGCAGTGCAATCCTGGTTCTCATCCCGAGCCGTGCATACCGCGATAGGCGCGGGTGTCGAGAGACTGTACCCCAGATCAGGATGGGTGAATTCCAATAATAGACGGGGTTCCTGCTCCGGATCCGTGATGTCGAAAATGAAATAGGAGGATCGAAGGGTCCGCCAGTCGGAACTCTCGGCACTGGTCAGATCTGCATCCACGTCGATTTCACCCCCACCGAGGCGGGTACCCGCCACCAGCACCGTACCCCAGCCGCCAGGATGAGTGGTATCACTGGCAAAAATCTTGGCGTCGAATACCCGGGGTTTGAGATCCACGTAATAAACATGGTCGTCACTGGTGGCACCGTAAGACGCATTCGTGAGATAGCGCAAATGGGGCAGTAGATTGTAGGGCACGTAGGCCCAGAGTTCCGCGCCTAAGTCGTATTGGGTAAAACCTACTCCACCCTTTAAGAATCTTTTATTCGGCGCATCATAATAACCGGCGTTGAAGGCATGCAACATACCGTCGTTGGCACCCACGTAGACCATCTGCCGGCGGTTCCGGTATTTTTCAAAAAACTCCTTATAGGAGGTATCCCGATAGAGCAGATCGAAGTTCTCCGCGGGACGTCCAACCACTGCAGGCGAAGAATAAACGATATCCCCTAACCGCCAGGTGCTGGGGATACCATTAAGGTGGATGGAACGACTGCGTAACCCGTCTTGATCCTGGCCCCGGATGTAATTAACGGTGACCCCGCCGGCGGCGCCACTGGAAGCCAGCAGCAGGCCCGCATTGACGTCCGTGAAACTCTCCGCTAGAAACTCCCGTTGTTCACTACTAGAAATCAAACCATCCGCATCGATGTCGATACCGGTCAGGATATATCGGCCTGGTCCCGTCCCCGCGTAACTCCGTTGGGTGGCAAGACCTGTGGCGGGAAGCCCCGCCAGCCAGCGCCCCCCATCCCAGAGGGACTTGATGTCCTCCAACAACTTATTGAAAGTCCCGCTGCTACAGGTGGCCACTTCCGCCGGCGACGGCCGTGCTCCTTGACTGGTGGATTTCTTGACCCGGGTCACCTTGTTGGTGGTGTCGTAACACATATCCACGTAGGGATCGGCGCTCGCATCCTCCAACACGCCATCCCCATCATCCTCATGCAGATCACCCGCATCATCGATGAACAGAGCGTTAAGATGGCCAGTCCAGCGTACCGTCCGAGTACCGTCGCTCATCTTGGGTTGGAAGGTAGCCCGGATCGCCATGCCCTCGCCCCGAAAGCTACTCATATTGATGGCTGTGGCAGTACCCGATGAACTACGCTGGAGGATCTCTAAAAATAGACTGCCAAGAGCGGCGTTTAATTCTGCTTCGTTGCCCGCATAATAAGCATGACCGTCAACCGCCGTCCCTCCCGCGACGGCAATTGGATCCAGGGCGCCAGCGGCCCCCTGGGGCAGCGCAAAGCCCAACACGAACGTTTGAATATCGCAATTGACCGTGGACGAATTAACGGTGATAGGCGTATTGCGCAGGGCAGCAGCCTTTTCCACTGAATCGTCGATGAAGTTGCCATTTGCATTTAGGTCATCGGTCGGCAAACCATCAGTCACCAAGACCACAAAATTACGCTGGCAAACTTGCTGCATGGGGGTTGGGGGCGTCGCGTGAATCGCCGTTTGGGAACCGACCAAGGTTCCTTGAAAATAGTCCCGGGTCGATCCCAGGGTGGACGCCAGAGGTGTAAAGCCTGCGTTGCTCATGGGCGTCGTTTCCTCGCCACAACCGGTGGCGGAAGTCCAGGTGGCCAATTTACCGTTCAAGCTACTCATCTGGCTGCTGGACGATTCATCCACCGCGACCTGCAAAAAGCCGCCACTGGGTGATTGGTCGCTTAAACAGGATGGCGCCACATATCGCCAGGCGTGTTGGGAACCTATTTGCCAAAAACCCTCGGCAACGTCACTGTCGGTCAAGCCGAAATTGTAGTTATTGGTACAGCCAGAATACTGGGCAATTGCCGAGGCATCATTATTAACCCCATCCGGACTGATATCTAAACTGCCAGCCTTGCCGGTACAACAAACGTAATCATTGCCCAGATTGTCCTGGGCTATATTTACATTTTTGTTGGTTACTGGCGGGGCCGGGTCTTGACGTGGACTAAAGCTGGTAGAATAGCAATAACGTACGCCTTCATTGCTGCCGCTGTAATAGGGTAATGCCCGGTCATAATAAACCCAGCGTCCAGCTTGTAGCTCCACCTGGCGGGTATTGGTATGAATGACCGTGGTCTGATTCACACCAGCAGTGTCCCGGTCTCGGGGTGTGAAGGTGCCGGCCGGGTCATAGGTGCCAGGGTCGTAGGAAGCGTAATAGTAAGAATTGTGGATATTCGAGAGGGCTGAGGACTGTTGCCTGTAACCCATCAAGCCAAACCGTATCTGGTCCTGGTACGTGGCCAGAATTCCCTTGAGGGCGTTACGGGCGATCTCGGAGCGACTGGTCGGATTCGAGCTACCCACAGCTTCACCATTGGCGTTTTCATCCATGCTATTGGAGTTATCTAGCACGATCAACACGTTGGGTTTGGGGCTGTTGACTGCCAAGAAGGGCGGAATGGCCTTGTAACTGGCCGTGGACGCGGCTGACACGCTCTGGGAAATGAGCACCGCCCAGGTTGAAAGCAATAGCGCGGCTATGCGTTGAGGGTTCATCTGTCAATTGGCTCCTTGGTTTCCACCACCACCCATACGACCCGGCCGGCCTCGACCCCTAATGAAATGGGCTTGCCAACCTGCTGCGCCAGACTGGCTACCTGCTTGATGGCGCCCCCATTACGCAGGAAAAACTGGGCGCCGGAAGCCAGGATAAACGAGCCCGCCGGAGTATGGATCCGATCCGCCCCGGCCTCCGTCAGTTGCGATGCCAACACTTTGAGCCCGGTTGCTGGTGCCGCCGGTGCTGCTGCTCCCGGCGGCTTTTCTGAACTGAGGCTGATACCGAACGCGGACCCGGCAAGCATGGCCATCAATAGAAACCGGAATATTCCAGTACGACGGTTAGCAGCGCCCCTTGGGGCGACCGATACGGGTTCTGGCATGCTGTCTCTCCCCTCAATTGAATACACGTGTTCGCACGTCTGAACTGGTCACCGACTGCGCCTGGCTGGGTCCCTCGCCCTGGCTGGCAACGTAAAAGAAAATCACCCCGCCACCGGCACCGGCACCCTTACCGAGCCCCGCATAACCGGCCAGCATGGCGGCTCCGGAACCCTGGTCCAACCGGGTATCGGTGCGATATACGCTGATATCCGCCCTCAGGTCCGGCGGATTAGAGAAATTGTCGTCGCCGTCCAGATCAATCCAATAGGTGGCGTCTTTGGTCAACGCCAAGGGGTTAAGAGGATCAAAAATCAGGGATACCTCGGAGTTCACGCCATAGAGGTCATCTGCTTGGCCCGAGCTATCCTTGTCGAGGATTACTACGTGGGGTAGCAAGGTCACAGGATGCCAGGAACGCTCATAGGTATGCATGGGCAACACCGAAGCAACCGCCAAGCGGCCGGATTCGGATACCTCCCGGGCCCGACTCTGATAGGCGGAATTGGCCGCCATCCGATAGGACATACTGGTGGACTGAATCACCACAACCCCTGCAACAGTCAGCACGATAAGGAATATGAGGCCTGTTATTAGGGCAAACCCCGCCCTCCTCGCAGTGAGGGTTCCGTTCATAATCTGCTCTTGTTCCTTAGCTGAAAAACCTGGGTATACTGCTTACGCAGATAGTTTTGTTCCGCAGTGCTAGGGGTATAGCCGCTGGTGCCAATGCCCTTATCGCCCACCAGCACCAGGTTAGGGTTAAGGCCCGCCCCTGATAATCCAGGATTTTCTTGGGCACGGGCGACCAGGGCAATACGCACCTCGCTGACCTGGGCCCAATTCGCCTGGACCTGTCCGAGGCCACCGGCGTTGAGGGTCGAGGCGGTGTCATAGCGATCGACACTACCGTTGCCATCCATGTCCCGGCCGTATTCAATCTGCAACTGTTCGATCCCCTCCGCCACCGGTTGTTGGGTCAAGACAGTTCCCGACAGGCTGGCCCGCACCAGTGTAGGAATGGGATGGCTATCATCATCCTGGGCGTCACATTCGCTGGTGTTACTCCCGCCACCCGGCAGGCTACAGTTGCGCACGTACCAGATATCCACATGGTAGGGAAAATTGGCCGCCCCAACCCCTGGAGGAATACCGAGCGTGGGCGGTGCGCCTCCGCCGGTGGGGACCAACCCCAGCACGCCGCTTCCACCCACAGACGCCCGGAGGAAAGGGCCCCCTTCCGTAAGGTTCCCGCTGGACGCATAGCGGGTGACCAGGACGTCGGTATGGGCTCGATAGTTATTCGCCGCGATACAGTTGCCTGGCGGATTCCCCAGCTCGCTGGTAGTAGCCGCGCCGTCGAAACCTTGCACATCCATCCTGGTATTGGCGAGCCAGTCATTAGAGCAACTCCCTTGCCCAGTCATGACCAATCCCGAGTCCTGAGTCACCTCCTCGCCCCGGACTCCATACCAGTGGCCGGCCTGACGGATGCTTTGCCCGAGAAAATCCAGGGCGGTACGGCCGCTTTCCTGTAGGGCGGCCGCACCACTCTGGACCCGGTAAGAGGCCTTGGTGGAAGCGAAGATATGCACGATCCCGGCTAGCAGGAACAGGCCAATGGCCACCGCCACCAGCAATTCAACCAGGCTGACGCCGGCCGGCTGGAACGTCCGATTCCGATGGGAAAGCAGGTTGGTCCGCTCCATGGGAGTTGCCTATTGGCGGGGATTGATGGGATTGAACGCCAGTTGCAAGGTTTTCGCCTCGGCCTGGGCCGTGCGAACACCATCGGCAACCACCTGGGTCACGTCATTCCAAGTCAGTTGAATCAGATGTAAGGAACCATTGGTGCAAGCATCTCCATCAGCCCCGTTCGCATCGATACAGGTCACGCTGGCGGTCGCCTCGCAGGGCATCAAAGCGCACAGCTTGCCATGCCATTCATTGACTTCCGCAGTCACCAGCGCGTTGGCGTTGGTCGAGCAATCCGTGCCGTAACAGGTCCTGGCTCCGGCAGCGGCACAGGCGCCGCCTCCGCTACATAGGTCGTTTTGAATGGTTAATCCGGTGTACAAATTGGCGTTGACTCCGGGGATGTTGCCGCGCATACGTTCCGCGATTTCTTCCGCCAGTTGGGTGGCCACACCCAGGTTGTTAGCGGATAAGCTCTGGCGCATGCCCGACAAATTCAAACTCCCAAGCCCCAGCAGGCCCACTGCCATAATCACCAGTGTGACCAGTACCTCGATCAGGCTGACGCCAGCCTGGGAACGGATAGATGGGTAGCGCCTAGATTGGGTCATGGGTGCTAGCCGCAGACGAGACCGGTGTTGTTGGCCCGAATCAACCCAGATTCAGTAACTTCTACGCCCTTGGCCTTGGGTGCGCCCCGGTTGTCGCAAAACACAAACTGACTGGGGTTTGGTGTACTGCCATCCCGGTTGAAGCGCACGGACGCGACGCCGGCGCTCAAGGTACTAAGGCCCCGTTGCTCACCATTGGTGAGAATTTCCCGTTCGCCCTCGTCCAGGGTGCAATTGGTTCCGGTCAAGACCACCCAGCCGGTTCGCCAATCGGTCCCGGCGGAATTGGCGCACAAACTGACCGAGCCGGATTTCCTGGCCTCGCTTTGGGCGGTCCGCAGGGCCACCAACAAATCCAGCGCCTGGGAACTCATGCGGTTATCCTGGATTAGGGTAGTGAAACTCGGCACGGCGACGGTCGCCAAAATGGCGATCACAGCCACCACCACCAGGACTTCGATGAGACCGAATCCCCTCGACACCGCCGATAACCTCTTGGGGTTTGCGCCGCCTGTAACCGAACCTTCAACAAACCGGGTTTGCCTCACCATTAAACCCTCTAATTTTTTCATAGATATTTATACGCATCTTCGCCCGCGCTTCCTTGCCTGCTTGGCCACGCCCCGCTCCGGGAATAGCTAAACAAAACTTGGACAGAAAGAGCGAACTAAAGGCGTTCGATCTGAAGGATAGGATAAAGTAGCCTTACCCAAAGGGAAGTTAGAACCGACGAACGGACCAAAACAGCCGACCAGCGGACCCAAATAAGCCCCCTGGGAACGAATTCGATTGCACTTTTCTGCAACTCTGACCCGGTCTTAGCCCGGCCAGGGGACGGCTTTTCCCGGACGGGTCCTGAAGCCTGGGGTTCCAATCACCCCTTTTCCCCGACCTGGGATCCAGAACCGAAGGGTCTAGTGGACGTTCAGGCACGCCCCCCCCCCGAGGGAAAAGTCGGCCGATCGCTGAACGGGGGGGACGCCGCCCACGTCTCCGTCCCCCCCGATTTACTGCAATTTAGGGACTCAGTCTAATGAGTCTCAACGGACTCCCGCCCTCCAGGGTGGCGTCCAGGGGTTACCGCACACCCATCACCCCCGCCGCCAGGGCCGGGGTCCGCCCAGGATGTGCACATGCAGGTGATCCACTTCCTGGCCCCCTTCCCGGCCGGTGCTGATAACCACCTTGAAGCCGCCCTCGGGGCCGGGATTGCAGCCGTTGGCCAGCGCCAATTGGGGGGCCATCTGGAGGATTCTGCCCAGCAGAGGCACATGTTCCGGGCCGGTGTCCGCCAGGGAGGCGACATGGGCCTTGGGTATCACCAAGAAATGCACCGGCGCCTGGGGGTGAATGTCATGAAAAGCAAATAATTCTCCATCTTCGTAAACCTTGCGGCTGGGAATCTGGCCGGCAATGATCTTGCAAAAAATACAATCTTCGTTCGCCATGCGTGGCTCCATGGGTAGACAAGGGAAATCGGTGCGGGTCGGGACCTAGCCCCATTATTCAGCCTTTGCGCCGCCGGGCAACCGGCGCTTGGGGGACTCGGCGGCGCTGAAGGTCAAGGAAAACTCCGCTCCTGGTACCCGGTTGACCACTTCCACCTTGGCGCCCATGGCCTGGGCCAGGTGCCGCACCAGGGCCAGGCCGATGCCGGTGCCGGTGGTTTCCCGGGTCAGGCCGGTTTCCGAGCGATAAAACAGGCGGAAGATTTTTTTCATTTGATCCGGGGGCACGCCGGGGCCGTAATCCCGCAGGCTGATGCGCAGGGCGCCGTCCTGCAGGCGCTTACAGCCCAGGTCCAGGCTCCGGGTCTCCGCCTTGGCGGAGAACTTGAGGCCGTTATCCACCAGGTTAATCAGGATTTGGGCCAGGTAATCCGGGTCCGCCAGCAGGGGCTGGTCAAGGGCGTCCGGGTCGCACTGCCATTGCAGTTGAAAGCCGGCCTGTTCCGCCTGGGATTGGAGTTTGCCGCGCAGATCATCCATCCATTCGCCCAAGCTTTGCAGCCGCAGGTTGGGTTGCTGGCCATGGCGGGTGAGGCGCGCCAGTTGCAGCACGTTGGCGATCAGCCGGGATAGGCGCTCGCTTTCCTGGAAAATGTAGTCGTAATATTCCCGGCGCTTCTCGTCCGTAACCCAGCCCTGGCGCAGCAGTTCGCTGAACAGGCGAATGGAGGTGAGAGGCGTCTTGAGTTCGTGACTCACCGCCGACACGAAATCCTGCTGCTGGCGCACCAGATCGATCTGGCGCAGGGCCAGCCGGAAAAACAGATAGAAACCACCGCACAGGGCCAGCGCCAGGGCCGCCGCCGCCCAGCCCAGCACGGCGCCGCCAGGTCCTGGCGGCAGGCGGCGCACGCTGAAGATGAGTTCCAGATGGCTGAGGGGCGCGGACAGGCGGGTCTGATGGAGCAAGGAGCCCTGGAGGGATTCCGCCGGCCCCAGGGTGTCTCGATAGGTCTGGGCCTGGAAAGTGGCGAGGATATTGCCCCGGTAGGCCACCGCCAGGTCGCTGGTCTGGGCCGAGGCGTCATCCCGGAATTCCGCTTCCACCAGGCCCTTCAGAAAGGGCTGGGCCTCGATCAGGGCGCCTTGGATCAGGCGTCGGCCGTCCCGCCAGGCGTTGCGGTAGAGCACGAATTGGCCGCTATCCAGCAGGGCCAGTTGGAAGGGCTCCAACTCGCTGTCAAAGGTGCGCACCTGGGCGGCACCGGCTGCCTTGGACTTGGCTTGCTGGTCTGCCGCCAGTTGTTCCGGCACCAGGGTCCGTTCCTTGCGGGCTTCCCTGGGCGGGGCGGACTTGCCGAGCTGGCGCTTGTCCTGGAGCAGGGATCGTTCCATCTGGTTTTGGTTTTGCAGGCTGGCGTCCAGCTTAAGATCCTCGACCCGGCCCAGTAGCTGGCCCTTAGCCTCACCCAGCTTGCGGGGCAGGCTGGATTCCTGTTCGGCAAGCCGGTCGAATGCCTGCTGGGACGCCACCACCGCCTCGTCCTTGCGTGCCAGGTTACGAACCGCCGGCGCTTCCTCCTGGACCCGGTCTTCACCCGCGATCCGGGCGGAGGCGGGCGCCCCGCCGGCCCGGTCCCGTTCCATGGCGGACAGCTTGGCGCCCCGCCCCGCTTCCGCCGGCGGCGGGATGGGCGCCGGCGCCGCCGGGACCCGCGCCAAATCCCGCACCGGCACCAGCCGGTTTTCGCCTAAAATGGCCCGGATACGGCCCTCCAGGGCCAGGCGCTGGCTTAGCTCCTCGGGAGCGATGCCCAAGCGGCCGGGATCCTCGTCGGCCGGGGGCACCAGGGGCGTACTGAGATGGCCCTGGGCGTCCACCTGAAAGTAGCCGAGCAGACCCGGCCAGGGGGACTTGACTGGAAACAGGGCCAGGGACGAGCGCTGCAAGACGTTGACGTTGGGATCCCCGGTCACCACCAGAAAGGCGTAATCCCCCAGAGAGCGGGCTTCCTCGGCATCGATCAGGCCCGCTAGGCGCCGGTCGATGCGCCCCGCTAGTTCTTCGGCCAACAGTTGATGCTGGTGGAAGGTTTCCCATTTGAGTTGTTGAAAGCCCTGCCACACCAGCACCCCGGCGGGAATCGCCAGCGCCAGGAAAAACAGACTCAGCCCCAGGCGCAGGCGCCGGGCGTTCAGGCCGGCCAGGGCGGGAGCACCCATGTCAATCCGGGACCAGGCGATAACCGGCGCCCCGCACCGTCACCAAATAGCGGGGGTTGGCCGGATCCGGCTCCAGCTTGCGGCGCAGCTTGGCCAGGTGAATGTCCACGGTGCGGGTTTCAATGTGCATGGTCTTGGCGTAGCCCCACACCTTGGCCAGCAGTTCCTCCCTGGACACGGGCCGCTCCCGGTTGGCGGCCAGGTAGCCCAAAAGCTCCGCCTCTTTGCGGGTGAAGACAATGGTGTCCGCGCCGCGCCGGGCCTGGAGATTACGCAGATCCAGTTCCAGATCCGCGCCTAGCCGGAGCTGCTGGACTTGCTCCTGGACCAGCCGCGACCGGCGCAACACCGCCTGGACCCGCAGCACCAGTTCCGCCACCGAGAAGGGCTTGGCCACATAATCGTCGGCGCCCAGGGACAAGCCCCGGATAATGTCCTCGTCGCTGGTGCGGGCGGTCAGCATGATGATGGGTTGCGCCCCATCCTGGGCGCGCACCCGGTTGCAAATCTCGAAGCCGTCCACGCCGGGCAGCATCAGGTCCAACAGAATGAGGTCGTGGACGCCGCTCAAGGCCCGTTGCAGACCGGCGCGGCCGTCCGCCTCCGCGTCCACATCGAAGCCGTGATAGACGAATACATCGGTGAGGCCAGCGCGGATCGGTGCCTCATCCTCCACGATCAACAGGCGGGGTTTGCGGGTCATGGCGGGATAGGAAAAGCCCTTGCTTGACAACTTGCTGGCCCCAAGCCTACCAGCTTGACCGGGACTGGGCATGTAAACCTTTGGTAAATCCGTACTCCCCTTGCATTGGCTCGGTTGACGGCCTTAGCCTTGGACCCGACCATCGCCACGAGGGCCAAGCATGTCTCCCACCCCAGCCAACCGCTGCCCCTGGTGCGGCGCCGATCCCAGCTACGTCGCCTATCACGACCAGGAATGGGGTGTGCCCCAGCGGGACGAAACCACCTGGTTTGAATTGTTGATTCTAGAAGGCGCCCAGGCGGGTCTATCCTGGTCCACCATCCTGCGTAAGCGGGACCATTACCGGCGCGCCCTGCACGGCTTCGACGCCGAGCGCATCGCCCGCTACGACGCCAGCGACCAGGCGCGCCTGCTGGCCGACCCTGGCATCGTGCGCAATCGCCTCAAAATCGCCGCCACCATTAGCAACGCCCAGGCCACCCTGGCGATCCGGGATCGCTTCGGTGGCCTGAATGCCTATTTCTGGGGTTTCGTGGACGGGCGCCCGATTCAAAACGCCTGGACCGACCCGGCCCAGGTGCCCGCCAGCACGCCCCTATCGGACCGCATCAGCCGGGATCTCAAGCAGCGGGGATTCAAGTTCGTGGGCACCACCATCATGTACGCCCATATGCAGGCCACCGGCATGGTGAATGACCATCTGGTCAGCTGTTTCCGGCACCCGGAAGTGGCGGCCCTGGCGACGGGCCTGGTGGTAGCCGGCTAGGGCCTGTCAGTAATCCCGATCCACTTGAACGGCGTTGATTAGGAAGTCGATGCTCAACTGGCGGGCGGCGTGGTTGAGGGCATCCAGGATGTCCCGGTCGCTCCAACCCATGTCCCGCGCCTGGTCCATATCGGCGGCACTCAGGGAGTTGGAATCCGCCAGGGCTTTTAGGATTAGGCGCAGCAAGCGCTTGTCCCGGTCCGGTAAGGGCACGTTTTCCGGGTCGAGACGGGCCGCCGCCACCTGCTCCGGGGTCCAGCCCGCCATCTGAATCAACATGCTGGCGTTCATGTCCACGCAATAGGAACACTTGGCGCCGGTGGATACCAGCAAACGAATCAGGGCCTGGAGCGCGAAGGACAGGCTAGGATGGTTCATGTAATAACCGATGAACTCCCACTGCTGCCGCAACCAAAGAGGGTTGCCGCTCAGCATGCGGAACGCGTTGGGCACAAAGCCGATGCTCGCCTGCATCTGGGCGAAGATTTCCTCCACTTCGCCGTTCAGGGGTGCTTGATCGTCTAATGGCATCAAAGACATGGACATTTCTCCAACAATAGGGCGAGTTGGCCAAGGGTCGACATCCGACGCCGGGACGGATGGGGACCCCAGCGCAGGGCAAAGATACCAGCAATGGCAACGGGTTGGGCACTGTCCCAAGCCAGCCTCGGCATGCCCGGCCGCTGGGAAGCCCTGGCCAGGGCCGTCGCTTAGTGGGCCGGGATCCCCGGCATTAACTGACTAGGCGCCTCCGACGCGCCGTCCAACTGGGGGTCATAGACCCGCACCCGGTCACGGCCATCCTGCTTGGCCCGGTACATGGCGGTATCCGCCTTGCGGGACAACTCGATTTCGTTGTCGCCCTGGTCCGGGTAAATGGCGATGCCAATGCTGCACGAGAGTCGCAAAGCATGGCCCTCGATTTGGAAGGGTGAGGCCAGGGAATGGCGAATCTTTTCCGCTACCACCCGGGCCACCTGGGCACCGGGCACGCTCCGAACCAGGATCACGAACTCATCGCCGCCGATGCGGGCCACCAGATCCGACTCCCGCAGGCCGGCCTGGATGCGGGCAACCATGAGTTGCAGGACCTGATCCCCCACCCCATGACCATGGGTGTCGTTGATCGGCTTGAAATGGTCCAGGTCCAGGAACATCAAGGCCAGGCGGGTCCGGTCCCGCTTGGCGTTGGCCAACGCCTGGGCCAGGTGCTCGGAAAACAGCGCCCGATTGGGCAACCCGGTCAGGGGATCATGTTGGGCCAGGACGCGAATACGTTCCTCCTGGCGACGGCGCTCGGTGATGTCGCGGGTCACGCCATGTAACTCTAGGGTGCCCGTGATTGGATTCGTCAAAAAATGGGCGATGACCTCGGTCATGACCCGGGAACCGTCCTTGCACGGCTGTTCAATATCCTGGGTTAAATAGGTCTTCGGTCCTAGAATGCCGGCGCGGGCGGCCGGCACCTGTTCCGCTAGGGCCGCCGCGACTTGGACCTGGCTTTCTGGCGTCAGGGCCGCCTCCAGGGGTTGGGCCATCACCTCCTCTGGCGTATAACCTCGCAACTGAGTTACCGACGGGCTCACATAGGTAAAGCGGCGACGCTCCAAGTCCAGCACCCAGACCACGTCTTTCATGTTTTCCGTGAGGGTGCGGTAGCGGCTTTCATTCTGGCGCAGCGCCTCTTGGCTATCCCGCAAATCGGCCAGACTCCGGGCTAGGCGGCGGTTGGCATACCAGGCGTAGGCCGCTAGGGACCCCACCAGGGTCAGTACCACCAGGGCCACCAACAGATAGCGGGATAGTCGGCCGAGCCGAGCTTCCACATTGGTGGAATAGAGCATCTGATCCAAGGGGAAATCCGCCGGCAACAGTCCCAAATCTGCATAAGTATCGGCGATCAGCCGCCAGCGCCCCTGGTACATGTAGCCGACCTCGATCAGGTCCGGCTGCATGAGCTGAGCCATACGGCGCGCCTCGAACAACAAAAACTCTCGCTCCAGACCGGGCGCGTAACGACTGACGATGAGGTCCACCACCTCGTCCGGATGGGCCATGGCGTAGCGCCAACCGCGCAGGCTGGCGGTCCGGAACGCCTCCACCCGGCTCGGATGCTGCCTGAGTTCGGCCTCGCTGGTAAATAGATTGTCGCCGTAGAAATCGATCCCCACCGACAGGGGCGTGAATACTTGATAGGGTATTTTCGCTTTATTCAAATAGTAGGGTTCATAGCTGAGGTAGGCAGATATGGCGTCCACCTTACCGTCGATCAGCGCCTGAATGCCGGCAGCGTGGGGCAGCAACCGCAAGCTTCCCACCTCGACCCGTTCGTGGCGCAGATAGGCGATCAACTCGTCCGCCTGGGATTCCAGCATCACGCCCTTGCCCACCAGGTCGTGGACCGACTGCACGGGACCGTCGCGCCGCGTGATGAGCACTAGGGGTGAGTGTTGGAATATGGCCGCCAGCACCACCACCGGCTGGCCCTGGTTCCGGGCCAACAGCAGACTGCTGGTGCCGACCCCGTATTGGGCATTGCCGGCCACCACCTCTTTGACCGGATCCAGCGGGTGACCGCCGGCGCGAATGTCCACGTCCAAGCCCGCGTCCTGGTAATAGCCCAGATCCTTGGCCGCGTAGTAGCCTGCGAATTGGAACGCATGGGACCATTTCAACTGGAGCGTCACCGGCTCCCCAGCCGCCATGGCCTGGACCGCCGTCAAGCACAGGAGTCCCCACAGATACCGCCACCCGCGCCCGCCGCAACGAAGCTGCGACTGGGGTCCTGCGCCCAATTGAAATAGCTTATTTCCCATGCCGGTCCTGGGGTTACAAAGATCATCGATGATGATAGTCGCCGCACCCGGAATCTGTTCGATCCGCCCGCGACTTAACCGCTTAGCTTTAACCCCGCGCTAGGCTCCTCCGCCCGGCTCCGTCTGGTGCAGCCATCGCGCCAGGGGATGGGAGCGCCGCCATAGGAAGCGGCGGTTACGCCGGGTGAGGGTAAAGCGGCGGCCATCACAGGGATAGAGGTGCAGGGCGGCCAACCGGGCCTGGACCAGGGCGAGTTGCAAATGTTCCAGCACCGCTTCCAGGCGTTCCAGGGCTTCAAGCCAAGACTCTGGGTCGCCGTCCAGCACCGGACCCAGACAGGAGTCCCAAAACCACAGGCTCTGGCCAGGTCCGGCGTGCCCCTGCGCGGACGGCTCTAGAGGCACCCCGGCCCTCAGCGCCAGGCCCCGGGCCAGGGGCTCGTCCGCCCACACCCGCTGCCAGGGCACCGGCACCGGCTCGGGGCACCGGCCGCCGCCCCACAGCCAGATACCGGAGATGGGCGGACGGCCCTCCCGCTCCCGGCGCTGATTGACCGGAGCCTGGAAAAACAACATCTGGACTTCATTCAACAGGCGCCGCCAGGGAGCGCCGCCGGCACACTTGGGCAAAAAGGGGTACAGGCTCCGGCCGATGACCTGATGCAAGGGCGCCGTAACTAGATCCGCGCCAGCGGGTCCGCTCAGATACCAACGGTCAGGCCCCGGAGCCATCAGGTTCCAGCCGTCTGCAGCAAAGTGGTGGTTAAACAGTTCGACCAGGGCCTGAGCCTCCTCCATCTGAACGCCCAGAGACCGGCTGTCGAACACCAATACCCGATCCATGTCCGGCTGGAGTAGGACCGGATCGGCCCGCAACCAAGCCTGGCCGCCGGGGTCGCCCCCATCGGCCAGCAGGCACAGGGACGCGCTGGGCCAATCACCCGCCGACGGGCGGGACAGTTGGAACAGGTGCAAGAGGGTGGAGATGAAGTCATCCCCCGGCGCCGGGGTCTGATCGGCGCGGCCGAGTAGAGCTTCCAGACGGGGCACCTGGGGCGGACGGGACGCGGCGCCCAGGTGGGGCATGGGTCCCAGGACGCCTGGGACCAGGAGATGCAGTTCCGGGCCGGGCTTCACCCGGCCAAGGCTTCCATGCGAATGCGGGTGACGGCGCCATTCACGCTGTCCAGGGCCTCGATGCGGGCGATGGCCCGGTTCATGTGTCCTTCTAGAACCCGGTGGGTGAGCATCACCAGCGGCACGTGGGTGGCGCCCTCCTCTGGCTCTTTTTGCTGCACCGCCTCGATGCTGATGCCCTCCTCGCCCAGAATGCCGGTTACCTGGGCCAGGACGCCGGGCCGGTCCGCCGCCTGGATACGCAGGTAATAGGCGGTTTCCACATGGTCCATGGACAGGATCGGCAGGTCAGTAATCTGATCCGGATGGAACGCCAGATGGGGCACCCGGTTTTCCGGATCCGTGGTCAGAGCCCGCACCACGTCCACCACGTCCGCCAGCACCGCCGACGCGGTGGGCTCGGAACCGGCGCCAGCACCATAGAACAGGGTGGGACCCACGGCATCGCCCTTGATGAGCACCGCGTTCATGACGCCGTCCACGTTGGCGATCAGGCGCCGGTCTGGGATCAGGGTCGGATGCACCCGCAGTTCGACGCCTTGCGGGGTGCGGCGAGTGATGCCGAGCAGCTTGATCCGGTAGCCGAGGCGCTGGGCCTGGGCCACGTCCTGGGGCTCGATGCGGCTGATGCCCTCGATGTACACCTTGTCGAACTGGAGCGGGATGCCGAACGCGATGGAACCCAGAATGGTGAGCTTGTGGGCCGCGTCCACCCCTTCCACGTCGAAGGTGGGATCCGCCTCCGCGTAGCCTAGGGCCTGGGCCTCCGCCAGCACGTCGGCGAATGAGCGGCCTTTATCCCGCATTTCCGTCAGAATGAAGTTACTGGTGCCATTGATGATGCCCGCGCACCATTGGATGCGGTTGGCTGCCAAGCCCTCCCGCAACGCCTTGATGATGGGGATGCCCCCCGCCACCGCCGCCTCGAAGGCCACGGTCACGCCCCGCGCCTGGGCGGCGGCGAAAATCTCGTTGCCATGCAGGGCGATCAGGGCCTTATTGGCGGTCACCAGGTGCTTGCCGTTGGCAATCGCCTGGAGCACCAGTTCCCGGGCCGGGGAGTAGCCGCCGATCAACTCGACGATGATCTCCACCTCCGGGTCGTTGACCACCGCCCAAGGGTCGTCGCTGATGCGTCCGATCTGGGCCAGCCCCGGCAGAGCCGGGTCGAACGCCTTGGCCGCGGCGTGGGTGATGCGGATGCCCCGTCCGGCGCGGCGGGCGATTTCCTCGCCGTTACGGGTCAGCACATTGACCGTGCCGCCCCCCACGGTTCCTAGTCCCAGCAATCCGATCTTTACAGGCTCCACGCTCGTGCTCCTCCCGATAAATGCCGGTTACTCAGGCCCCCGCCTTGATGTCCCGCCGCAACAGTTCCTTGATGCCCCGCACTGCTTGCCGGGTGCGGTGCTCGTTTTCGATCAGGCCAAAGCGCACATGGGTATCCCCGTAGTCGCCAAAGCCAATACCAGGCGCCACCGCCACCTTGGCCTCGGTGAGCAGGCGCTTGGAAAACTCCAGAGAGCCCAACTCCCGGAACGGCTCCGGAATGGGCGCCCAGACGAACATGGTGCCCTTGGGCTTGTCCACTTCCCAGCCCGCGGCATTGAGCCCCTCACACAGCACGTCCCGGCGCCGCTGGTACATGTCCCGGATGTCATGGACACAATCCTGGGGACCTTCCAGGGCGGCGATGGACGCCACCTGAATGGGCGTGAAAGTGCCGTAGTCCAGATAGGACTTGATGCGCGCCAGGGCCGCCACCAGAACCTTGTTGCCGCACATGAAGCCCACCCGCCAACCGGGCATGTTGTAGCTCTTGGATAGGGTGAAAAATTCCACCGCCACGTCCTCGGCGCCCGGCACCTGGAGCACCGAGGGCGCCTGATAGCCGTCGAACACCAGATCCGCGTAGGCCAGGTCGTGAATCAGCCAGATACCGTGTTCCCGGCAGATGGCCACCACCTGCTCGAAAAACTCCAACTCCACGCATTGGGTGGTGGGGTTGCCGGGGAAGTTCAGCACCAGCATCTTGGGGCGCGGCCAGCTTTCCAGAATGGCGCGGCGCAGCTCGTCGAAGAAGTCGATGCCCGGCACCAGGGGCACGTGGCGCACGTCGGCGCCGGCGATTATGAAGCCGTAGGGGTGGATCGGATAAGCCGGATTCGGCACCAGCACGGTGTCGCCAGGACCCACGGTGGCCAGGGCCAGGTGGGCCAGGCCTTCCTTGGAACCGATGGTGACGATGGCCTGGGTGTCCGGGTCCAGGGTCACCCCGTAGCGGTCCTGGTACCAGTTGCAGATCGCGCGCCGCAGGCGCGGAATGCCCTTGGACACGGAATAGCGATGGGTATCCTTGCGGGTCGCCACTTCCACCAGCTTATCCACGATGTGCTGGGGCGTGGGTTGATCCGGATTGCCCATACCGAAATCAATGATGTCCTCGCCCCGTGCCCTAGCTTCCGCCTTGAGCGTGTTGACGATGTTGAAAACGTAGGGCGGCAGGCGCTTGATGCGCTGGAAATCTTCCGTCGGTGAATTAGACACGGGCACTCCAGGCGGGCAGGAAAACAACAACAACCCGCAAGTGTATCCGGGCACAGCCAAGAATCAACGGGCCGCGCTCCTGGGGTCCAGCCGGGCTGGGCCTAGGCCTCCTGTTGCTTGATGAAGGCGCCGAGGCGCTGGTCGGTGTTGAGCACATGGTTGACCAGCCAATTGCGCAGGAAGCGGAGCAACTCCTCGGTGGAGACCGGCTGGCCCTGCCGGACTTGATCGCCCACCGCCATCACCTTGGAGGAGAAGTCGCGGTGCTCGTTCAGATGGGCTTGGGCATCCTCCGGCCAGGCATCCCCATAGTCGTATTGCAGCATCAACCGTTCTTCGGTGGCGAAGTGGTAGATGGCATAACTCAGCAGATCGCTGGTGACCTGCTCCAGATAATCGACGCCCCCATCCCGGGACAGCCGGAAGCCGGCCTCGTTGAGAATACCGACCAAGATCCGGTGTTGATCGTCGATTTCCACCACCCCGGTGAGAAAGCGGTCGCTCCATTGCAGTGTTTGCTCGAATTCCATGGCCCTACCCCAGACAGACCCCAGTCAACCTAGACGCTGGCACTCACGGACTCCTTGACCAACTTTGAGCGCAGGCGGCGCATCAACACGGCCAATTCCCGGCTCTGGGCCAACAGATCTCGTTCCGCTTGATTAGCCTGTTCCGCGTTCTTGATGCGATGCAACGCCCGCACCTGGTCCGCCGACCGTTCAATGGACTGATGGAGGACACCCAGGGTTTCGAACTCATCGCTCCCGTGAAAGCGGCGATGACCTTCCCCATACAGCCAGGCGTTGAACTGACTGCGCCGCTCATCCAGCCAGGGGGCCGGATCCCCGGAATCGCCCCGGCGGGCTAGGCCGATGGTGTCCTCCACCCAGGCGCGCTGCTTGGCTTCCAGTAACAGCAAGTCGAAGTAATCCCGGGTCGGGCGCGGCGTCCGGCGCAGACTCCAGCGGGGATCCGGCCGGAAGGTCCGCACCCAGTCCTCCAACCGGGCCGCGCCCATGGGCCGGGCCAGCCCGTGACCCTGCATCAGGTCGCAGCCCAGATCCAGCAACATCAGCACCTGGTCGATGCTTTCCACCCCTTCGGCCACCACCTGGCGCTTGAAGGCGGAGGCCAGCCCCACCACGCTTTCTACAATAGCCAAATCCCCTGCATCGGTCAGCATGTCGGCGACGAAGGTTTGGTCGATCTTGAGCACGTCGGCGGTCAAGCGCTTCAGATGCACCAAGGAAGAATAGCCGGTGCCGAAATCATCCAAGGCAAAGGTAACGCCCAACTCCTGGCAAGCGCGGATCACCTCGCCGACCGCGTTGGCATCCTGCAAGGCGGCGGTTTCCACCACCTCGATTTCCAGCAGATGGGCCAGGTTGCCACCCGGTTGATCCAGTAAGTCGCGCAGGCGTGCCGGAAACTGGCTTTGATGCAGTTGCCGGGCCGCTAGATTGACGCTGACCTTGAGGTCCAAGCCGTCCTTGTGCCAGCGCCCCAACTGACACAACACCTCGCCGATCACCCATTCGCCCAGGGCGATGATGAGGTCGTCCTGCTCGATCAGGGGCAGGAAGGCCGCTGGCGACAGCAGACCCCGGCCGGGATCCCGCCAGCGGATCAGGGCCTCGGCACCCTCGACCCGGCCATGCCGGCAGTTCACCTTGGGCTGGTACTGGATCTCAAATTCGCCGTCCAGCAGGGCCTGACGGATCCGGGCCAGCGCTCCCCGGGCACTACCCGGCTCGATCGCGGTGGGATCGTAGAATCTAAATTGATTCTTGCCGGCAGTCTTGGCCTGATACATGGCCTGGTCCGCGTGGCGCAACAACTGGTCCGGATCACTGCAATCACCGGGATAGAGGGTCACGCCGATGCTGGCGGAAATCTGGATCGCCGTTCCCGGGCCAGTTAGATAGGGCTTGCCCAGCAGCTTGAGCATCCGGGCCAGCGCCTGCTCGCATTCACTCAGACTGCGCAAGCCGGACAACAACAAGGCGAACTCATCGCCCCCCAGACGGGCGGCGGTATCATCGGTGCGGATACCTTCCCGCAGGCGCTGCCCCACCTCCCACAACACCTGGTCGCCGACCTGGTGACCGAAGCTATCGTTGACCCATTTGAAACCGTCCAGGTCCAACACACAAACCGCCACCAGTTCCCCGGACCGCCCCCGGTGGGCTACGGTGCGGGCCATGCGTTCCCCCAGCAGCACCCGGTTGGGCAACTGGGTGACCAGATCATAGTGGGCGAGATGGCGCAGGCGACGCTCATGCTCGATCAACTCGGTCACGTCGCTGGCGGAAGTCAGGGCACCGTTCAAGCGGCCGTCCTTGCCCAGCAGGGGCTGCCCGTTGACCCGGATCCAACGGCTATGCCGTCCAGGCTGGGGCAGTTTCATCAACAAGTTGGCGAAGGGTTGCCCGGAGGCCAGTACCCGGGCGGCGGGCAAATCACTTGGGAGAAACCGGTTACCGTCCTTCCCGACCCAGTGATCCAACAAGACTTGTTCCAGGGAGGGCGGGGAATCATGGGGATACCAGCCGAACAGGCTGCGGGTCGCCTGGTTGGCGAACACTAAGCGGCCGTCCACGCTCCAGAGTTGGATGGCCTCCCCCACCATGTCCACGACCAGGCGCAGGCGCGCTTCGCTGGCCCGCAACTCCGCGATGCCGAGTTGCTGGTCTGGTGATGATTCGGATGCGATTTCGCCGCTGCTGGAGGGGTTCATGGATGCGGAGAGCCTCAAGCCCCACCGGTATGAGGTGTCAAACCAGAATTTTATGGTATCAGTTTTTGCCGGGACCGCCAATCCTAGTGCGCACATAAAGCAGGGCGCCGGACGCAATATCCTACAGGCGTTGTCAACTTTATTGCCCTTGGTTACACTCAAATCAGGCTTTGTCCGGAGCCGAAGCCCAGTTCGGCCGGCCGCCATGATCGCCGGAGAGTTCCCAGAACGATCAACCACGAGGATGGAAAAACATGTTGCAATCAGCGAGGTCTCTAGCGCTGGGTCTGGTATTGACCAGCTTCTCCCTAACTGGTCTGGCGGAAAACACCACCCATGCGGGGAGCTACACCATTCACCACCAGGCCCTCGCCACCGGCAGTTTGACTCCTCAAATCGCGTCCGCCTACGGGATCCAAGCCAGTAAGAGCCGGGGACTGCTGAACGTGGCGGTGCTCAAGGACGAACCTGGCACTGCCGGCACGCCGGTCAAGGCCCAGGTCCGGGCGGTGGCCAGAGATCGCACCGGCCAGGTACGGGACATCCCCATGCGGGAAGTGATGGACGGTGAGGCGATTTACTATCTGGGCGTGCTGCGCATCCAGGATCAGGAAACCCTGACCTTCAATTTGGAGGTCAAACCCCTTGGCAGCCAGGAAACCTTCACTGCCACCCTGAGCCAGCAGTTCGTCACCCAATGAACCGGCGGCCTAGAGGACCCTCGGGCACCCTAGGCCAGCCAAGCCCGCCACAGGGCCTGAAAGCCAAACCCCAGCAGAATCAGGCCTGACCCCTGGCGCACTAGGGGATGCCGGCTCCAGTGGGCCATGCCGCCGGCCAGGAAGCCGACCGCCAACAAGTTGGGCAGGGTACCCAGCCCAAACGCCAGCAACAGCGCGGCGCCGGACCCCGGTCCGCCGGTGGACACCGCCCATACCAGGGTGCTGTACACCAGACCGCAGGGCAACCAACCCCAGATCAAACCGAGACCCAACGCCTGGCCCAGGGTTCGCACCGGCAACAGGCGCCGCCCCCAGGGTTCCAAACGCCGCCAGATAGCCCCGCCTAGGCGTTCCACCTGGGCGAGCCCCAGCCACCAGCCACCCAGGTACAGACCCAGGGCCAGCATGAACAGGCCGGACAGGCTGAGCAGCAGTTTCTGGGCCAGTTGCAGGGAACCCAACTGCAAGGCCAGCGAACCCAGCCCCCCCATGAGGGCGCCGGCCAGGGCATAGCTGAGGATGCGGCCCAGGTTGTAGGCCAGTTGCAAGCCAAACTGAGCACCGGCGCCGGGCCGGCCGTCCCGGGCCAGACCCAGGGTGAGGGTGCTGACGATACCGCCGCACATGCCGACGCAATGCACTCCCCCCAATAACCCGACCAGGAAGGCGGTGGCCAATTCAGCGCCCATCGACGCGCCCCTCCTCCATTAAGCGCCCGGCCCTGGCCACCAGCCACAACACTGGCAATCCAGCCAGGGCGGTCAGCAGGAAAAAGTGCGGATAGCCAAGGGCATCCACCATGCTGCCGGAATAGCCGCCCAGCAGCTTGGGCAACAGGGTCATCAGGGAACTAAAAATGGCGTACTGCACCGCCGTGAAGGAAACACTGGTCAGGCTGGATAAAAAGGCCACGAAAGCGGCGCTGGCCAGTCCCGCCGAGAGGTTGTCCGCCGAGATCACCAGGTACAGCATGGCGGGGTGATGGCCGAGTTGGGCCAGCAGCATGAACAGCAGATTGGTCAGCGCGGCCAGTAGGGCGCCCCACCAGAGCAGGCGGGTGACGCCAAACCGGGCCGACAACAGGCCTCCCAAAAAGCCGCCCAGGATGGTCATACCCAGGCCAAAGCTGTTGACGATGGTAGCGATTTCCGGCTTGGTAAAACCCAGATCCTGATAGAACACGTTGGCGATCACCCCCAGCAGGATGTCCGCGATCCGGTACACGCCGATCAGACCCAGCAGCAGCCAGGCGGTACTGGGCTGGTAGCGGCGGAAAAAGTCCAGAAAGGGCGCCAGGTAGGTGTCCCGCACCAGGTCCGGCGCCACCACCCGGGCGGTCAGCAGCAGCCAGCCGGCCGCCAGGGCGGCGGCCAGGGCGGTGCCCAGGCGCAGAGCCTCGATCAGAAACCCGGCCAGGGGTCCGCCGCCGAGGGTTTGCTTGAGCTGCTCCGCCACCTCGCCGGCCTGGGAAAACAAGCTAACAAAGGCTGCGGCGGCGCCCAGGAACACCAGCACGAAACCCAGATAATCCCGGTTCCGGTAGGGGGACGGGGCGCGCTCCCCCACTTCCGGTTCCCGGGCCAACAGGTTGGCGGCTACGCCCACCAGCATCATCAGGGCCATCACCCGATAGGTCCATTGCCAGGCCTGGTAATGATAGGCACCCAACTCAGACCCCAGACCGGCGGCTAACGCCAGGGCGCCGGCACCAGACACCAACATACCCATCCGGTAGCCGGCGATGTAGGCAGCGGATAGCAGGGCTTGCAGCTGGGGTGGGGCGGACTCGATGCGGTAGGCATCGATGACGATATCCTGGGTCGCCGACGAAAAACCAAGCGCCACCGCCGCCACCGCCATCAGTCGCAGGTTGGTGACATCGATGCCCGGATCCTGGGTGGACATGGCCAGAATGGCGGCAATGATCCCCATCTGGGCCACCAGCAACCAGCCCCGCCGCCGCCCCAGCCGCCGGGTCAGCCAGGGCAGCGGCAGCCGGTCCACCAGGGGCGCCCAGACGAACTTGAATGAGTAACCCAGCGCCGCCCAGCTAAACAGCGTTACCGCCGATCGCTCCACCCCCGCTTCCCGCAGCCAGAGGGATAAGGACGAAAAGATCAGCAGCAGAGGCAGTCCAGCCGAAAAGCCGAACAGCAGCAGGGTCACCACGCGGCGATCCAGCAAGTCGCGCAAAGTCTCGCGCCAGGACCGG
>CAZIHO010000018.1:19601-41120 GCA_964538875.1 uncultured Chromatiaceae bacterium | reverse complement strand
TGGCGGAGAGAGTGGGATTCGAACCCACGCTGGGCTTTTGGCCCAGACTCCCTTAGCAGGGGAGCGCCTTCGGCCTCTCGGCCATCTCTCCGAAATCGCTAGTCTCGTGGGCCGACGCCGCGTGAGTCGCTCGCCAACCCTCAGCAAGATGAAGGGCAGATTATACAATCCGCCCTTGCCTACGCCAAGGTTACTCGGCGCCGGAATCCCTATCCACGGTTTCCGCCTGTTCCCGCTTGATTCTCTCATAGATTTCTTCGCGATGAACAGTAATGTCCCGCGGCGCATTCACACCAATGCGCACCTGATTTCCCTTCACACCAAGTACCGTAACCGTCACATCATCGCCAATCATTAGGGTTTCGCCTACCCGTCTTGTCAAGATTAGCATTTTTGGATGCTCCCTATCTTATTCCGGATCATTTGCAGGTTAATTATTCCGCTCAAACAACGAGCTTCTTGCCTGCTCCCAACCAAGCACCAATGCCCTAGCCATCGTAACTAGGTGACGCGAATTGTAGCAATTGAGCGAACTGAATTGAATAAGCATCACCCAATCAATCAACACAACCGCCGCACTGACTAGGTCGCATTAGGATTTGTCTAACCCAAAGGCTTCATGCAGCGCACGAACGCCCAACTCCAGATACTTTTCTTGGACCACGACCGAAATTTTGATTTCCGACGTGGAAATCATTTGGATATTGATCCCTTCCTTGGCAAGGGCGCCAAACATGGTGCTGGCAATGCCCGCGTGGGACCGCATACCCACTCCCACCAAAGATATTTTCGCGATGCTCCGGTCGCCTCGGGTTTCCCGTGCCTTTAATTCTTGGGCGGTGGCCTGAAGGATGTCCATGGCCTTAGCATAGTCGTTTCTGCTGACGGTAAAGGTCAGATCCGTGGTGGCGCCGTCCGGCGCAATGTTTTGCACGATCATGTCCACTTCGATATTGGCGCCGGAGATCGCCACCAGAATTTTGTGGGCCACTCCCGGCTGATCCGGAACGCCCAGAATCGTCAGTTTGGCTTCGTCACGGGTAAAAGCGATACCGGAGATTTTCGCGTCTTCCATACCTTCCTCGTCATCTAGGGTAATCAGGGTGCCGGGCCCGTCCTCGAAGCTCGACAGCACCCTCAATGGCACATTGTATTTTCCGGCAAATTCCACGGATCTGATTTGCAAGACCTTGGAGCCGAGGCTGGCCATTTCCAGCATTTCCTCGAAGGTGATGCGGTCTAGACGGCGTGCCTTCGGCTCCACCCGAGGGTCGGTGGTATAAACGCCATCCACGTCTGTGTAAATTTGGCATTCATCGGCCTTGAGGGCTGCCGCCATAGCCACCGCTGTGGTATCCGAGCCGCCCCGGCCCAGGGTAGTAATGTTGTCTTGGTCATCCACTCCTTGAAACCCAGCGACCACCACCACTCTGCCAGCGTCCAAATCCGCTTCCACCTCGTCGGCGCTGATATCTTGGATGCGCGCCTTGTTATAGGCGCTATCGGTGAGAATCCGCACCTGCCCGCCGGTATAGGAGCGGGCTGGACAGCCGACGGCTTCTAACGCCATGGCCAGCAAGGCGATGGTGACTTGTTCGCCGGTGGACATAAGCACGTCCATTTCCCTTGGATTGGGTTGGGGCTGAACGGCTTGGCCAAGAGCGACCAGCCGATTGGTTTCCCCTGACATGGCGGATACCACCACGACCAGCCGGTTACCCAGATCCCGGGCGGCTTTTACCTTGGCGGCGACGGCTTGAATACGTTCCACCGAGCCCACCGAGGTACCACCATATTTCTGTACGATCAATGCCATGGGTAAAACTTCCGAACAGACCCTGAAGGGTGGGTATTTAACCTGATAACGACTAAAACGCCAATACCCGCCAAGTGCGGGGGGCGTTTAAATCAAAATTTTGTCGGCGTGCAGCAAATCGCCATAGGCGTTGTTCTTAATGCGTACCGCATTGGCCGCGACTTTGGCTGCCGCCCCGAGGATGTAGCGATTAGCGATGAACACTTTGTGGCTATCTACTTCCGCCTCATCCATCAGCAAATAGCCGGTGTAGAGATAAGAATACAGCTCGACCAATTCCTTGGCGACCACGCTTTGCACCTGCTTGTCGGTCTTGTCCGAGACGAATTTCAAGCAGTCCAGAAATTGCTTGCGTATTTCCTTCAGTTCGTCCGCTAGCTTGGTCAGGGTTCCCTTGTATTGGTGCTGTTCCTTGGCAGTAAAAAATTCCGCCAGGATATCGTTCACCACGCCGCCGATGGCCGCGACGATCTGTAGCTGAGATGTGCCTTCGTAAATATTGGTGATGCGGGCGTCCCGGGTCAGGCGCTCGATGTTGAATTCCTTCATGTAACCGGTGCCGCCGTGGATCTGCAAGGCGTCGTAGGCGATGCGGTTGGCGTTTTCGGTCAGCACATACTTGGTCATGGGGGTGAGCAAGGCGGCCATGCGGCTCGCCTCCTTCAGTCGGGCGTTACTGTCCGATTGATCCTTGCCCTCCGCCTTGAGGTGTTCGATTTTCTCTTCCAGCTTATTCCGCAGGTCTACCCATTGGGCTGCGGAGTAGAGCAGGGACCGGTCACTCTCCAGCGTTACCCGCATTTCCAGGAGCATATTAGTGACCACGGGAATATTGAAAATGGACTTGCCGAATTGTTCCCGAGCCTTGGCATAGGCCAGCGCTTCCTCATAGGCGGCCTGGGCGATACCCATGGCCTGCGCCGCGATGCCTAGGCGGGCGCCGTTCATCAGGTCCATGACGTACTTGATGAGCCCGAATTTGCGCTTACCCACCAGTTGGGCAGGGGTGTCGTTGAATTGCAGTTCGCAGGTGGGGGAGCCGTGAATGCCCAGCTTATTCTCGATCCGGCGGACCTTGATGTGGTCCTTGCCATAACAGGCAAACATGCTCAGGCCGCGCCCGTCCTTGGTGCCGGGTTCCGAGCGGGCCAGCACCAGCAGAATGTCACCGTTGCCATTGGTGATAAAGCGCTTGACGCCCTTTAGTCGCCATTGGCCTGATTCATCTTGGTAAGCCTGCATGTTCACGGATTGCAGGTCGGATCCCGCGTCCGGCTCGGTGAGCGCCATGGCGCCGGTGGCGGCGCCACTGGCGAATTGAGGTAGGAATTCCTGGCGTTGGGCCTCGTCGCCGTACTTGTTGATGGTCTCGGCGATGTCTTGCAGACCAAACAGATTCATGAGCGAGGCTTCGGCCCGGGACACCATCTCGATCGCCATGATGTAGAGGGTCGTGGGGAAGTTCAGTCCGCCGTAGCGCCGGGGCAGAGTGAAGCCCATCAACTCGGCTTTGGTCAGTTGTTCCAAGGATTCTTGGGTACCCTTGGCGTAACGGACCTTGCCATCTTCGAAGTGGCTGCCTTCCTCGTCTACGCCCGGTGCCCGGGGGGCGATGAAGTTTCCGGCGATGTCGCCGACGATCTCCAACACCTTTCGATAGTTGTCGATGGCGTCTTGGTAGTCGGCGGGGGCGTAGTTGTACTGTTTTGCTTCCTGATAGCCGTGCTCGGCGATTTCGACCACCTCTTGCAGGGCCAGGCGCTCGAATTGAAAGACCAGATCAGGATTGTCGCTGAAAAAATTGGCCATGGGTGACTCGGCTACTTGAGTTTGTGCTTGTAGGCGTCAATCAGCATGGGGATGACTTCCCGGGCATCGCCGACGATTCCGTAATGGCAGACGCCGAAAATGGGCGCGTCCGGATCCGAGTTGATGGCGATGATCTTATTAGCGTCCTGCATCCCGGCCCGGTGCTGGATGGCGCCGGAAATTCCGCAGGCGATATAGAGTTTGGGGCGCACGGTGACGCCGGTTTGGCCCACCTGGCGGGCATGGTCGATGAAGCCCGCGTCCACCGCCGCCCGGCTGCCCGCCACTTCGCCTCCGAGGGTGTGGGCCAGGTCATACAGCAACCGGAATCCCTCATAGGAGCCCATGCCGTAGCCGCCGGCGACGATGATGGGCGCCGCCTTGAGGTCCACCTTGTTTTCCTCGTGGTGGCGCTCGATGATTTGCACCAAGCCATCCAGCTCATTGGGTTCGTAGGCCACCTCGGTGATTTGGCCTGCCACCGGCTGGTCCAGGGGTAGCTTTTCCATCACCCCTTCCCGCACCGTGGCCATTTGCACCGGCGCGTCCGGGCAGATGATGGTGGCGATGATATTGCCGCCGAACGCGGGACGAATCTGTAGCAACAGGTCCTTGTAGTCCTTGCGCAGGTAGGTCACGTCGGCAATGCGCAGGTCCGTGCAGTCTGCGGTGAGGCCGCTCAGGGTGTGGGACGCCACCCGGGGCGCCAGGTCGCGGCCGATGATGGTGCCGCCAAACAGCAGGATGCGGGGCTGATACTGATGCACCAGCTCGCCGAGGATGCGGCTGTAGGGCAGGGTGTTGTAGTCCTTCAGATGAGGATGGTCCGCCAGCAGCACTTCGCCGGCGCCAAAACGGAAGGTCTCGCGGGCCAAATCGGCGACTTGGTGACCGATCACCACCGCTTTGAGTTCCCCGCCCAGGGTTTCCGCCAGCTTGCGTCCCTTGGATAGCAGTTCCAAGCTGACGTCCGCCGCCTTCCCCTGACGCTGTTCGATATAGACCCAAACTTGAGGTTGTTGGTTTTGCATGGCGGCGCCTATCCGAAGATGTGGTCTTCCATGAGCCGGTCGATCAGGGCGTTCATCCCATCCTTGGTCGGGGGGATTTTTTCGTGTTCGCTGCCGCCCAGCACCACCGATTCAATCTGATGCACCTTGGTGGGGGAGCCGTGCAGGCCGCAGCGCTTCACGTCCACGTGCAGGTCGTCAGTAGTGAGGGTCGGGATGAACAGGCCCTTGGCAATGTACTCGTCCTTGAGTTGGTCGACGTACAATAAGGAATTGGCCTCGGTCATTTTTTCCAACTCCAGCAGGGTATGAGCGTTCTTGTACGCCATGACCCGCTTGGCCTTGAAGGGACGCGGCACCGCCGCCTCCTTGACCACCGTGATCAGCAGCGGCAGCCGGCCTTCCAGTACTTCGAAGCCGCCGTCGATCTTGCGCCGGACCCGGACCCGGTCCCCCTGCACTGCCAGCACCTGTTCCGCGTAGGTGATTTGGGGAATGCCCAGCTTTTCGGCGGTCTGGGGGCCTACTTGGGCGGTGTCGCCGTCGATGGCCTGGCGGCCAGCGAATACCAGGTCAAAGTCGCCCAGCTTGCGGATCGCCTCGGCGAGGACATAGGAAGTCGCCAGGGTATCGGCGCCGGCGAACTTGCGGTCGCTAATCAACACCGCCTCGTCAGCCCCCATGTAGAGGCATTCCCGCAGCAAGTCCGAGGCCTTGAGGGGGCCCATGGTCAAGGCCAACAGGCTACCGCCATACCGGTCCCGTACCTGGAGCGCCAACTCCAGGGCGACCCGGTCTTCCGGGTTGAAGACGGTGGGCAGTTTGCCCCGGTTCACGGTGCCGTCCGGCTTCATGACCTGGCCGGAAATATTCGCCGTATCCGGCACTTGCTTAACTAATACAATGGAACGGTAGCTCATGCGTTTTCCATTAGGATTTGGGACCTGGAGCCACTGGGTTCGGTGGATTGTCGCACCCTGCCCGCCCCCGCCGGGGACGCCGGACCGCTGCTCAAAATCCCGCCATTCTACGGTGTTCCAGGGGCGTCTGTCATCCGCGCCTGGGGCCTAGACCATGCCCATGATGTGATAGCCGGTATCCACGTACAGAATGTCGCCGGTGATGGCGGACGCCAGGTCCGAGCAGAGGAAGGCGGCCGCGTTGCCGACCTCCTCGATGGTGACGTTGCGGCGCAGGGGTGTACGCTCCTGGACGTAGCTCAGCATGGCGCGGAAATCCCCGATCCCGGCTGCCGCCAGGGTGCGGATGGGACCCGCCGAAATGGCGTTGACCCGGATGCCCTCGGGACCCAGGGCCGCCGCCAGGTAACGGACGTTGGCTTCCAGGGCCGCCTTGGCGACGCCCATGACGTTGTAATTTGGGATGACTCGCACCGCACCCAGGTAACTCATGGCCAGAACCGAGCCATTGCGCCCCTGCATCAGGGGGCGGCCGGCCTTGGCCAAGGCGGCCAGGCTGTAAGCGCTGATGTCGAGGGCGGTGTCGAAGCCTTCCCGGGTCACCACGTCCGCGTAATTGCCCGCCAACTGGTCCCGGGGCGCGAAGGCCACCGAATGCACGATGGCGTCCAGTCCGTCCCAGCGCGCCGCCAGTGTGTCAAAGGCGGCGTCGATCTGATAGTCACTGCACACATCTAGGGGCATGCAGACGTCCGATTCCACCTTGGCGGCTAAATCCTGGACCACCCGCTGCAGCCGGTCGCCCTGGTAGCTGAACGCCAGCTGCGCGCCCTCCCGAAACATGGCTTGGGCCACACCCCAGGCGATGGAGCGACTGCTGGCCGCACCCACGATAAGTACTTTTTTGTCCTGCATGAAGCCCATGGATTGATCCTCGACGGCGGTTCCCGGATTGTTCCGGGCATTCGTTGCATGTTGGAGGGAGCGGCGTGTCCCCACTTGGACGCGAACCTTAGCAAAAAAATCCCCCGCCGACCGAATCAAGCCGGCACGGGCGGCCTTGGCAACACCAATAATTTTCCGAGTCCGGCCTTTAGATTTGCCCCGAGACGACGATAAGGCACCCAAGAACTATGCGTTAACAGGATGCCTATTTCGCCTTAAACGGCCTTTTTGGAGGCTTATCCCCATGTTCTTCTCGAAATCCAAGCGGTCGTTGGCACAGGCGCGCCGGGAAATCAGCGAGTTGACCGAAGCGTTGGCTGGTTGTCGCCAGGACCACCAGCGATTGAGCGAGGAGGTGGACCAGACCCGGGCCGAGCGGGACAGCCTGCGGGTGGGCGCTGAGTTTATACAGGGACTCTTCCAAAGTCTGCTGTCCTTTAGCGAATCCCTGGCCCACTTCCAAGGCTCCTTGCTGGGTGTCGCCAATCTGATGCGCCAGGAGAAGGACACCGCCGGCAAGGCGTCCCACGTATCCGTGGAAGCCCAGGGCGCCGTGGACCGGATCGCCCACTCCTTACTCCAGATGGCCAAGGATACCCAGCATGTGTCCTCCACGGTGGAGGGCTTGCATCAAAAGGCCGCCCACATCGAAGGAATCATCGGCCTGATCCGTGGTATTTCCGAACAAACCAATCTGTTGGCCCTGAATGCCGCCATCGAGGCGGCCCGCGCCGGCGAGAAGGGGCGGGGATTCGCGGTGGTGGCGGACGAAGTCCGTACCCTAGCCAAGAAAACCAGGGCGGCCACCAGCGAAATCGAAACCTTGGTCGGCACCATTCACGCGGAAACCAACGCTGCCAAGACCCAAATTGACGCGGTGGCCCGGGATTCCAACAGTTTCAGCGAGATCAGCCGCACCGCCAGCGACAGCATGCACCAGTTCGTGGTCATGACCCAGGCAATGCAGGGGACCATTACCGGCGGCGCGGTGCGTAGCTTCGTGGAAGTGGTGAAGTTGGACCACCTGGTTTACAAGTACGAGGTTTATAAGGTGCTCATGGGGGTGTCGCGAAAGTCTAAGGAAGAGTTCGCGGACCATGTCTCCTGCCGGCTGGGCAAGTGGTATCTGGCGGGGGATGGCCGCGCCTTCTACGCCAACCTGCCGGGTTTCGCGGATCTGGATGCGCCCCATCAACGGGTGCATGCCAACGGCTTGGCTGCCCTCACGCAACTGGAATCGGGTAATCGCTTGCCAGCCCTGGATTCCCTGCAACAAATGGAACGGGCTAGCGTGGCGGTCATGCAAGCCTTGGATCGCATTGCTGAGAGCGCCCAGGCCCGCCCGGCATGACCGGCGTCAACCCGTCTTAGCTAATGGCTGCGACCGTCCCTTCGTCGGATTAACTGCGTCCCTGCATGGGGCTGACTCAATCCGCTCGCCATCCTGGGCGACCCTTTCCCGCTGCAAAAGCCAGCCATCCAGGCGGCTGGGGACCCCGCGAACCAAGCGATGCCCTTTCGATCCCTCCCAGGCTAGCCTTTAGTCTGAGTCGCCGCGTTGACCAGGGTTAGCCGCACCTGGGGGCGGCTGGGGGCGGCCATCCAACGGGCGGGCTTGGCTGCCCTGGGCGGATCCCAGGCCTAGCCCAGCGGCCGGGAACCTGAACCTAGCATCGCCCCCATGGTACGATGCCCCCCCGAACGGCGGGGGCCATGGTTAAGAGTGATGCGGGGAGCGGTGTTCCACTGGGCGGCAGGGCAGGGCGCGGCGCTATCCTGGGCGCGGGTGCTGTTGATCGGCGGGCTGACTCTGGCCGGTGCGGTGGGCTGTGACGGCCGGCCCTGGAACGACCCCTATCCAGGTGAGGATCCCCGCGCCAACAGTCTGTATGGTTCCTTCAGCGAGCGGCCCAAGCATCTGGATCCGGCCCGTTCCTATAGTTCCAACGAATACGAGTTCATCGCTCAGATTTATGAGCCGCCCCTCCAATACCATTTGCTCGCCCGGCCCTACCGCCTAGTGCCCTTGAGCGCCGCAGCGGTTCCGGAGCCCCAGTATCTGGACGCGGACGGGCGGCCGCTGCCGGAATCGGCGCCAGCGGACCAGATTGCCTTCAGCGATTACCGGATCCGCATCCGCCCCGGGATCAAATACCAACCCCATCCGGCCCTGGCCACCGATGCCCAGGGGCGCTACCTCTATCACCAGTTGACGCCGGCCCAGATTGAACCCCTCCATGATCTGGCCGACTTGCCCCACACCGGCACCCGGGAATTGACCGCCGCCGACTATGTGCATCAAATCAAACGCCTAGCCGCCCCCTGGCTCCATTCGCCGGTGGCAGGCTTGATGGGCGAGCACATCCTCGGCTTCGAGGAATTGACCGCTCGCTTGAAGGCCGCCGCCGGAAGTAAGGGGGGCGAAGCCGACCCGCCGGACCTGGACCTGCGGGATTTCCCCCTGGCAGGGGTGGTCGAAGAAGACCGCTATAGCTACCGCATTCGCATCAAGGGGCGCTACCGCCAGTTCATTTTCTGGCTCGCCATGCCGTTCTTCGCGCCCATGCCCTGGGAGGCGGATCGCTTCTACGCCCAGCCCGGACTGGGCAAGCGCAACCTGAGCCTGGACTGGTTTCCCATTGGCACCGGCCCCTATTTCCTGAGCGAGAACAATCCCAACCTGCGCATGGTGCTAGAGCGCAACCCGAATTTTCACGGCGAAACCTACCCCAGCGATGGCCTCCCAGACGGCGGGCCGGTCAGAATGCTGGAGGATGCCGGCAAGCCCCTGCCCCTGATCGACCGGGGCATCTATACCCTAGAAAAAGAAACCATTCCTTATTGGAATAAATTTCTCCAAGGTTATTACGATAACTCCGGTATTTCCTCGGATAGCTTCGACCAGGCCATCCAGTACGACGCCCAGGGCCAAGCCAGCCTGACCCCCGCCATGGTGGCCAAGGACATCCGTCTGCGCACGGCGGTGACCGCGTCCATTTTCTATACCGGCTTCAACATGAAGGACCCGGTGGTGGGCGGTGACTCGGAACGGGCGCGACTATTGCGGCGCGCCATCGGTATCGCCCTGGATTTCGAGGAATTCATCTCGATTTTCCTGAATGGCCGGGGCCAGGTGGCCCAGGGACCCATACCCCCGGGGATCTTCGGCCACCGCACCGGGGAAGGGGGCATGAACCCTTGGGTGTATGAGTGGCGCGACGGCGCACCCCGGCGCCGGAGCCTGGACGAGGCGCGGCGCCTGCTGGCGCAAGCGGGCTACCCGGATGGCCGGGACCCGGCCAGTGGCCAGGCCCTCAATCTCTATTTTGATTCCACCTCCAGCGGGCCGGACGACAAGGCGCGCCTGAACTGGATGACCAAGCAATTCGCCAAATTGGGCATTCAACTGGTGCATCGCACCAGCGACTACAACCGCTTTCAGGAGAAGATGCGTAAGGGCACCGCCCAGATATATCAGTGGGGCTGGAACGCGGACTATCCGGATCCGGAGAATTTTCTATTCCTGCTGCACGGTCCCGGTGGCAAGGTGGACCATGACGGCGAAAACGCCTCCAATTACGATAATCCGGAATTCAACCGGCTGTTCGATGAAATGAAAAATCTGCCGGATGGTGACCAACGCCAGGCCCTCATCGACCGTCTGCTGGACATCGCCCGCGCCGACGCGCCTTGGCTGTGGGGCTACTTCCCCCTGGGTTTCAGCTTGCACCACGCCTGGTACAGCAACGCGGAACCCAACCTGATGGCCAACAACACCCTAAAATACCGGCGTCTAGACCCGGACCTGCGGGCCGCCCGCCGCCAGGAATGGAATCAACCCATCACCTGGCCCCTGGTGGTGCTCGGCGCCGGCCTGGTGCTAGGCGCGCTGCCTGCCTGGCGGGCCTATCGCCGCCGGGAGCGGGAGGTTCCGCGATGATCGCCTACATCATCCGCCGGGTGTTGTACGCGCTGCCCATTCTGATCGGCGTCAATCTGCTGACCTTCTTCCTGTTTTTCGTGGTGAACACGCCGGACGACATGGCGCGTATGCATTTAGGCGTCAAGCGCGTCACCCCGGAAGCGGTAACGGCCTGGAAGGTGGAGCGGGGTTACGACAAGCCGCTAATTTACAACGCCCAAGCCGAGGGTCTTGACCAACTGACCGAGACCATTTTCTTCGAAAAGTCGGTGCGCCTGTTCCAGTTCAACTTCGGCCGCTCGGACAGCGGCCGGGACATCGGTCATGACATCTCCCAGCGTATGTGGCCCAGCTTGGCCATCGCCGCGCCGGTGCTGGTGCTGGGGTTGCTGGTCAGCACCAGTTTCGCGTTACTGATCGTATTTTTCCGCGCTACCTATATCGACGCCTGGAGTCTGGTATTGCTGGTGGTGATGATGTCCATTTCCGGCATGTTCTACATCATCGGCGGCCAGTATTTGGTGAGTAAGTTTCTGCATCTGGTGCCCATCTCCGGCTATGCGACGGGCTGGGATGCGTTGCGGTTCCTGGTGTTGCCGGTGTTGATCGGCGTGGTCAGCGGCGTCGGTGCCGGTACCCGGCTGTATCGTGCCCTGTTCCTGGAGGAGGCGAATAAAGACTACATCCGCACCGCCCGGGCCAAGGGTCTGGGGGAACCGCCGGTGATGTTTCGCCACCTGCTGCGCAATGCCCTGATCCCGATCCTGACCGGCGTGGTGGCGGGGCTACCCTTGCTGTTCATGGGGAGTCTGCTCACCGAATCTTTCTTCGGCATTCCCGGCCTCGGCAGTTATACGGTGGATGCCATCCGCAGCCAGGACTTCGCCATGGTGCGGGCCATGGTATTCCTGGGCTCGGTGCTCTACATCCTGGGCCTGTTGTTGACTGACATCTCCTATACCTGGGTGGATCCCCGGGTGAGGTTGTCCTGATGCCAGCGTTGTTGACCACCGATCTATTGATCTGGCTGCTGGTGTTGCTGGGCGTCCTGTTCGGGCGTCATGCCGCCCGCCATGAGCATCTGCGGGAACCCTGGCGACGGGTGGCCCGGAGCCGGGTGGGCATGGGTTCCCTGGTGGTCTTGATCGCCTATGCCGGGATCGGCCTGGCGGACTCCATTCACTGGCGCAGCGGCGAAACCAGCGGCCAACCCTACAGCGGCGAGTTGGTCAGCGGGCTGGATTGGCTGCTGGCGCCCCTGCGGGAGCGCCAAGAAAAAACTTATTCAGCGCCCTTTGCCACCCATCTGTACGCCAAGGAAACCCTGGACGCCGGTGACGGCAAGGTAAGCCGGGATTATCCGCGCCTGGCCTGGGGCGGCCGGCATCTGCAAGATCCGGAGCGGGATTTTTGGCCTGATCTGGCGGCCCGGTCGGCGGTTGGGCTGCTGGCGGGGGCGGTGGTCTGGGGGCTGCTGACCCTGGGCCTGGTGGGCTTCGCTGGCTGGCGGTCCGGACGGTCCCTGGGGGCCCAATGGCGAGCTATGGGGACGGAGACCACGCCGGTGCCCTGGCGGGTGGTGATCGGTACCCTGGGCGCCCTGTTGCTACTGGCCGGCCTGGTCACCAGCCTGGCCGGCGGCTACCACGTGCTGGGCACCGACAAAGTTGGGGAGGATGTGCTCTTCCAGTCCCTCAAGAGCATCCGCACCGGCTTGATGATCGGCACCCTGACCACCCTGGTCATGCTGCCGGCGGCCCTGGTACTGGGCATCATGGCTGGCTATTTCCGGGGCTGGATCGACGATCTCATTCAATACCTCTATACCACCCTCAACTCCATCCCCGGCGTGCTGTTGATCGCCGCCGCCATCCTCATGCTCCAGGTGTACCTGGACAGCCATGCCGACCAGTTTTCCAGCGCCGTGGCCCGGGCGGATTTGCGCCTGCTGTTCCTGTGTCTGATTCTGGGCATCACCAGTTGGACTGGCCTGTGCCGGCTGCTGCGGGGCGAGGCCCTCAAGTTGCGGGAGCAGGACTATGTCCAGGCGGCGGTGGCGTTCGGAGTCTCCCATGCCAGGATCATCGGCCGGCATATTCTGCCCAACGTCTGGCATCTGGTGCTCATCACCCTGGTATTGGAGTTCAGCGGCCTGGTGTTGGCGGAGGCGGTGCTGTCCTACGTCAACATCGGCGTCGATCCCAGCATGAACAGTTGGGGCAACATGATTAACAGCGCCCGGCTAGAACTGGCCCGGGAACCCATCGTCTGGTGGTCCCTGGCGGCAGCGCTGGTGTTCATGTTCGTCCTGGTGCTGGCGGCCAACTTGTTCGCGGACGTAGTCCAGGACGCCTTCGATCCCCGCTCCCGGGGCTCCCGGAACTAGCCGGAGGAAACCGTGGCTGATTGCTTGCTGCAAGTGACCGGACTCACCACCTGGTTGGGCGACCCCCAACGTCCGGTGCGGGTCGTGGAGGACCTGGACCTGACCCTCAACGCCGGGGAAACCTTGGCCCTGCTGGGTGAATCCGGCTGCGGTAAGTCTATGACCGCCCTGTCTCTGATGCGCTTGCTGCCCCCCGGTGGACGTATCGTCGCCGGCCAAGCCCGCCTAGGGGATCTGGATCTGTTCGCCCTAGCAGAACGCGACATGCGGGCGGTGCGGGGTGGCCGGCTGGGGATGATTTTCCAGGAGCCTCAGACCTGCCTGAACCCGGTGATGACCGTGGGGCGCCAGATTGCCGAAGCGGTGGAATTGCACGACCCCAGTCCCGCAGCCCAGGTACCGGGCCGGGTGGTGGAATTGCTGCGGGCGGTGGGCATTCCGGACCCGGAACGGCGGGTCGGCGAATATCCCCACCAACTGTCCGGGGGCATGAAGCAGCGCATCATGATCGCCATGGCCCTGGCTGGCCGGCCAGAGCTGCTGATCGCCGACGAGCCCACTACCGCCCTGGACGTGACCATCCAAGCCCAGGTGCTGGGGCTGCTTAAGGCCCTGCAACGGGAGCGGGGCATGGCGGTGTTGTTGATCACCCACGACCTGGGCGTGGTGGCGGAAACGGCGGACCGGCTGGCGGTCATGTACGCCGGTCAACTGGTGGAAACCGGCCCGGTGGCGGAGTTCTTCCGGGCGCCGGCCCATCCCTACAGCCGCAAGTTGTTCGCCAGTCTGCCAGGGGGGGGTAAGCGGGGCCAACCCCTGGCAGTGATCCGCGGGATGGTGCCGCCCCTGGATCAGTCATTCGCCGGGTGCCGGTTTGCGGATCGCTGTCCCGAAGCGCTGCCCATTTGTTCCACCCAGGAACCCGGCTGGTACGGGGCGGGGGCCGGACAACGGGTTCGCTGTCATTTGTGGGCGCCGGGTGCGAGCAGTGCCGGGCCCCAACTAGTTGGGACCGCTGCTATAGCTAGCGGCCGGGACTGGACGCCGGAGGTGCTGCTGGAAGCGACCGGTCTGCGGGTGCACTTTCCTATCCGCAAGGGCCTGTTGCAGCGCACGGCGGGTTGGGTCAAGGCGGTGGACGGCGTCGATCTGGCCCTGCACAAAGGCCTCACCTTGGCGCTGGTCGGGGAATCCGGCTGTGGCAAGACCACCGCCGGCAAGGCTCTGCTGCAACTGGTGCGGCCCACCGGCGGCCAGGTTAGATTCGGCGCCCAAGACCTAACCCAACTCAAGGACCGGCAACTGCGGCCCCTGCGCCGGGAACTGCAAATCGTATTTCAGGACCCGTTCGCATCCATGAATCCCCGCATGTTGATCCGGGACATCCTGGAGGAAGGCATGGTCGCCCAGGGTATCGGCGGCGACCGGGAAGCACGCCGCACCCGCTTGCTGGCGTTGTTGGATCGGGTAGGCATGGGGGCGGAAGCTCTGAATCGTTATCCCCATGAATTCTCCGGTGGCCAGCGCCAGCGCCTATGCATCGCCCGCGCCCTGGCGGTGGAGCCTAGCCTGATCGTGTGCGATGAACCGACCAGCGCCCTGGACGTGTCGGTACAGGCCCAGATTCTGAACTTGCTCAAGGAGTTGCAGCGGGACTTTGGGTTATCCTATTTATTCATCACCCACAATATCTCGGTGGTGGCCTACCTGGCCCACCAGGTGGCGGTCATGTACCTGGGCCGCATCGTGGAGCGGGGCAGCGTCGCCGAAGTGCTGGAAACGCCCCGGCATCCCTACACCCAAGCCCTGCTGTCAGCGGTCCCCAGCACCGAGTTGGGGGAGCGTTCCACGCCCACCCGCTTGGAAGGAGATCCCCCCTCACCGGCCAAGCCACCGGCCGGTTGTCATTTCCACCCCCGGTGTCCGATGGCGATAGCCGCCTGTCGTGAGGCCTATCCCGAACCGGTCATTCTGGGTCCCGGCCGGGAAGTGCGTTGTATTCGGGTGGGATAGCGGCTTCCCCCTGGGGGGACTATGTTTGGGGTAGGTTCACCCCCCCTTAATAAGGCAATGCTAATGGCGACCCCTTCTCCTCTGGATTCCCTGTCCCCGGAACAGCGCCGGGTGTTGGCGTCCTTGACCCCGGCGCAACGGGCGGCATTCGCTATCCCCGGCTTGGGGGTCCGGCGGCGCGCCACCCAGGAGTTGTTTGGGCTGCCTCTATACATGGTCGCCCTGGGGCCGGATCTGGAACGGGGCGAACTGCGGGGCCACGCCAAGGCAATCATCGCCATCGGCGACCTGGCCACCGGCGTCATCGCCGTCGGGGGATGGGCGCGGGGATTGGTGGCCATTGGCGGGCTGGCCACCGGCGTGGTGGGGATCGGCGGGTTGGCGGTGGGATTGGCCGGCGCCTTTGGAGGACTGGCCCTGTCCCTGTTCATCGCCATGGGCGGTGGCGCGGTGGGCACAGTGGCCATCGGCGGTGGTGCGGTGGGGCAATACGCGCTGGGCGGCGCCGCTGTTGGGGAGCACTGCGTCTCCGGGACTGAACGGGATCCGGAGGCGGTACGCTTTTTCAGCCAATATGGCTGGACGCTACCGGGGGGCCGCCCCTAGAAGGCCGGGCATCCTCGAAACCTGCCGCTTGCACAGCCTCGCTGAGGGCCTTTGCCCTCATGTCAGAGCCGCCCGGATACGGCGGCAGTGCCGATTCTGACCAGATTGAGCATCAGCATCAAAAAAGCCGCCGGCTTGGCCGCCGGCGGCTTTTCCAGACCCCTAACTCGGGGGTCTAGGCGCGCTGGGTCACCTTGGCGACGTTGCTCTCCACCACCTTGCGCATGCCGGTAGCGGTTTCCTGGGTGAGGTCATTGATGCTCTTGGCCTCGGCCACATACTCCTGAACCAGGCCGCGCGCCACTTCACCCTGACGGAACAAGTATTCGCGGGCGCCTTCCGGATCCTTGATGGCCAGGGCGTCACGCCAACCGGCCAAGGCCACATCCGCGTTCTTGCGGGCAGCGGCCAGGTTTAGCTCGATCAATTTCTCGCTGTAGCCGAGGGCGATCTTGTTGAATTCGATCATCGGGGCAACCAACGCATCGAAGGGGACGAGGGGCAGTTTCATGGTCATTTTGGTTTCTCCTGGTGGGTGAGGGCGAACCCTCATGTTGCAGTGCAGCATAGCAACCATTTTTGTGCAGCGCAACAATTTTTTTCGGCGTCATGGCGACCTATCGGTCGATAGGCTGGCTTGGCGGACCGGCAGCGGCGGAGCTTGATGACCTCGTCCGGCTACGGGGTCAGAGCCTGTATTCTGTGGTATCCGGTTCCCGGTGGCCGTCAGCCAAGCTGCTCCTGGCCGCCGGGGCGATTGGGTCCAGGCGTCACCAACCCTATGTCCGTGCAGTTGCTAGATCACCTTCAGGAGCCAAGGCATGCCCAACCTATTCGATCCCATCCAAATCGGCGCGCTGACCCTCGCCAACCGCATCGTCATGGCGCCCCTGACCCGCAACCGGGCCATGCCGGGCAATCTGCCAGGTCCCATGACGGTGGAGTACTACCGCCAGCGGGCCGGTGCCGGTCTCATCATCTCGGAAGCCAGTCAGATCAGTCCCATGGGCCAGGGTTACTTGGATACGCCCGGCATTCACAGCCGGGAGCAGGTGGCGGCCTGGCGCGCGGTGACCGATGCGGTGCACGCCGCTGGCGGTTGCATGGTGCTGCAACTGTGGCACGTGGGCCGCATTTCCCATGTGTCCCTGTTGCCGGGCGGCGCGGTGCCGGTTTCATCTACCCACCAGCCATCCCCAGCCCTGACCTATACCCAGCAGGGCTTTATCCCGGTGTCCGCCCCCCGCGCCCTGGGGGATGACGAATTGCCGGCCATCGTGGCGGATTATGGGATCGCCGCCCGCCATGCCTTGGAGGCGGGCTTTGACGGCGTGGAGATCCATGCCGCCAACACCTATTTGCTGGAACAGTTCCTGCGCGACAGCATCAACGACCGGTCCGGCCCCTACGGCGGCGACATCCCCAACCGGGCGCGCCTGGTGCTGGAAGTGGTCCGGGAAGTGGTCCAGGCGGTTGGCGCCGGGCGGACCGGCATCCGGTTGTCCCCCATGACCAGCTTCCGGGGCACTACGGCCCTGGACAGCAATCCCCAAGCGCTTTACAACCACCTGGTGGAGCAGTTGGCACCTCTGGGACTGGCCTATTTGCATGTGATCGAGGGTGAAACCGGCGGCCCCCGGATGCCCCCGGATGGGCCCAGTTTTGACTATGCGGCGCTCAAGAGCCGTTTTCCTGGCGCCTGGATGATTAATAATGGTTACCTCCGGGCCGAGGCCCTGGACGCGGTGGCCAGAGGGCAGGCGGATCTGGTGGCGGTGGGCCGGCCCTTCATCGCCAACCCGGACCTGGTGCGCCGCTGGCGGGAAGATCAGCCCCTGAACGAGCTGCGTGCCGACAAGATGTACGGCGGCGGCGCCGACGGTTACATCGACTACCCGGCCCTCCCCTAGCTAAGCCAAGGAGATCCCCATGCGCATCCTCCATACCATGCTGCGGACCGGCGACCTGGACCGTTCCATCGCCTTCTATACCCAGGTGCTGGGTATGCGGCTGTTGCGCCGCCGGGACTACCCGGTCGGCGAGTTCACCCTGGCCTTCATCGGCTATGGCGACGAAGCCGACCAGGCGGCCATCGAACTCACCTACAACTGGGGCGTCGCAAGTTACGACCTGGGGTCCGGGTTCGGGCATATCGCCATCGAGGTGGATGACGTTTACGCCGCCTGCGCCCAAATCAAAGATAAGGGCGGCACCATCGTCCGGGAAGCGGGACCCATGAACGCCGGTACCACGATCATCGCCTTTGTGCAGGACCCGGATGGATACTTGATCGAACTGATCGGCAGGCGTGCCTGATGGCCAGGCGGTCCCAGGACTGGACTGGCGTCCTGGGCGCCGGGTCTCCCAACCTGGGCCAGAAGATGGGTCATGGCAAGGACTGTTCCGCCCCAGAAACGCCCTTCGCGCTGCCCCGCCGGGAACTGGTGTTGCTGTCCCTGGCAGCCTTTGCCAGCTCGGCGGCGCTGCGGCTGTGCGACCCCATGTTGCCGGCCTTGGCCGATACCTTTCATACCAGGGTCACCGATGCGTCCCTGGTGGTGACCGCCACCAGCATCGCCTACGCTCTGAGCCTGTTCCTGGTGGGTCCCCTGGGGGACGGCTTCGGCAAGCTCCGGGTGATCGCCTGGGCCTGCCTTGCCTCCACCCTCGGCACCCTGGCCTGCGCCGTTAGTCCCTCCCTGGACCTCTTGAGCCTGAGCCGAGCCTTGACTGGGGCCACCACGGCGGCCCTCATTCCCCTGTCCATGGCCTGGATCGGCGACCGGGTGCCCATCCATCTCCGCCAGCCGACCTTGGCCAAGCTGATGTCCGGGCAAATCCTCGGCTTGGTGACTGGCCAGGCTGTGGGCGGGTTATTTGCCGACACCCTGGGCTGGCGCTGGGCGTTTGTGCTGTTCGCCCTCATTTATTTCATCATCGGCCTGGGCCTGGCCAGGAGCCTATCGGCCAGTACCGGCGCTGCCAGCCGCGCCGCACCGGGTGCCCTGGCTGGTGCCCGCCAGGTGTGGCGCAGCCCCAGGGCTGGCGTGGTGCTGGGCACCGTCTTCGTGGAAGCCATGCTGACCCTGGCGGTGCTGGCCTTTCTGCCCGCCTATCTCCATGAGCGGTTCGGACTGTCCCTATTCCAGGCCGGCCTGATCGCCGCCCTGTTTGGGCTTGGCGGTCTGGTCTATACCCTGTTCGCTGGGCGTTGGGTGGGGCGCTTGGGTGAATTTCGCCTGTGCCGGTCCGGGGGGCTGCTGCTCGGCATCGCCTTCCTGACGCTGGCCCTCGCCGACCATTGGGCCTGGGCGCTGGCGGCCTGTCCCTTGGCGGGACTGGGTTTCTATCAACTCCACAACAGCTTGCAGACCCAGGCTACCCAACTGGCCCCGGAGGCTAGGGGCACGGCGGTATCCCTGTTCGCCGCTTGCTTCTTTTTAGCCCAAGCGGTGGGCGTGGGCCTTGGCGCCCGGATCATCGAGCAGTGGGGAACTCCGCTATTGTTCGCGATTTCGGCCGGCATTCTGCCGCTGCTGGGCTGGTACTTGGCCTATCGCTTGAGCCGGATGGGCGCCGGTTTCCAGATCCCCAGCGCCCAGCTATCCGGCCCGGCGGCCCGTTAGAGCCCCTGCCCAAACTTTGTTCCACCCACCAGGAATCACCACTGATGACTATCAAAGTACTCGGCTACGCCACACAGTCTCCCCAGGATGCCTTGGCGCCGTTCCGGTTCGAGCGCCGCGAACCCCGGCCTGACGACGTGGTGATCGAGATTCTTTACTGCGGCGTCTGCCACTCGGACCTGCACCAGGCCCGGGATGACTGGGGTGGCAGCCGCTACCCCATGGTGCCCGGCCATGAAATCATCGGGCGCGTGGTCAGCGTGGGACCGGAGGTCAGCCGTTTGCAAGCGGGCGACCCGGTCGGGGTCGGCTGCATGGTGGATTCCTGCCGGCATTGCGGACCCTGCGAACAGGGGCTGGAGCAATATTGCGAGGCCTACCCAACCTTCACCTATAACGGCCTGGATCCCCGGGATCAGATGCCCACCTACGGCGGATATTCCGAGAAGATCGTCGTTTCCGAGCGGTTTGTGCTGAAGATCCCGCCGGGTGTGGACCTGGCCGGCGCCGCACCCCTGTTGTGTGCGGGAATTACTACCTGGTCGCCCCTACGCCATTGGGGAGTGGGCCAGGGTAGCCGGGTCGGCGTCATCGGCTTGGGCGGCCTCGGCCACATGGCGTTGAAACTGGCCAAGGCCCTGGGGGCCGAGGTGACTCTGTTCACCCGGTCGCCGGGCAAAACCCAGGACGCGGAGCGTCTGGGAGCAGGCCGGGTGGTGCTGTCCACAGACCCGGCCCAGATGGCGGCGGTCAAGGGCCGGTTCGACCTGATTATTGACACGGTGCCCAGCGCCCACGACCTGAATCCCTACCTGCCCACCCTAGCCTTGAACGGCACCCTGGTCCTGGTCGGCTATCTAGGGGGCTTGCAGCCCCTGCTGCAAACCCCGCCCCTCATCATGGGCCGCAAGTCCGTGGCAGGCTCGGTGATCGGCGGCATTCCGGAAACCCAGGAATTGTTGGACTTCTGCGGCCAACACGGCATTGCGTCCGACATCGAGGTCATCAAGATCCAGGACATCAATGGGGCCTACCAGCGGATGCTGAACAGCGACGTCAAGTACCGCTTTGTCATCGACATGGCGTCCCTCAAGGACGGCTGACCACGCGGCCGGGGGCGTGGCGCGGAGCACTGCCGGGTGGCCCCCAGGGCGCCCCTTTCTGCTTATTCTCCAGCGGGTTGCCGGATGAATTCCCACTCGCTTCATTCGGCTCCTGGCTTGACAGGAGTGGACCGGCTCCTATAGTCCCACTATGGGCAAACCCTTCGAAAGGTGGGGGCGCAAAGCTACGGGGCTACGGAGGCAACTCCACGCTCGCCGGGCCGCCGGGTCGTCGTTGGACGCCTCGTATCCGCGCTGGCTTGTCATCCCCGCCCAGTTTGAGAATTCTTAACCGGGAGATGAACATGGCCATTTCCAATCAGGGCATTAATACCGCTCTGGCGAATATTCTCAACGCCGGCCGGGGCCACGCCGTAACAGCGCCTAAGCTCCCCAGCCAGCAGCAGGACACAGCCACCGCCAATGGGGTGCTGGCCAATGTCGCCCAGAAGATCAAGGCCAACCGGGTCCAGGATCAGGCCGCCACCCAGGGCAATGTCACCCTCGCCCAGCGGGACCAGCCTAGCAGCCTCACCTACTCCAAAAAGACGGCCCCGGCCGCCACCCAGAACGGTATCCGGGCCGGCCAGGGCGAGGTGGTGGTGGACATCAAGAATTCTGAATCCCTGTATGAGAACCGGATCTACTGGTCCACGGACAATTTCAAGACCCGCAATTACCTGGGTACGGATAACGAAACTGGCAGCTATAACCTGGGTAGCTTCGCGCCTGGGGCCCAGATCCAATTCGGTATCGACAATGGCTCGGGCAATTTCTTTACCGCCGGCAAGGCGTCCCTGAATGAAGACAACGTCCGCCATGCGCGCATCAGCAAGGTGGATGGGGGCGTGGAAATCGGCTTCGAGGATCTGTTCGGCGGCGGGGATCAGGATTTCAATGACGCCATCATCAGCGTCCGTTCGGTTCCAGTAACGGAAGCCGCCACCAGCCAAACCGGCGCCGGCACGGTCCAAGCGCAGGACAATCGCTCGGGACTCGGGGATGGCACCAATCCCGGACAGGGCGCTGGCAGGCTGAATGCCAGCAATCAGGGCACGGACAACCCTTACCAGGCCAAGGGCAGGGGTGCCACCGCCAAGATTGATGTTATGGCCTAAGGGGCACCAATAACCCGCTGAGGCTGGGCCGTCGCGGTCATCCCGCCCGGTCTAGCCGGGGTGCGCCGGACGCCGGTTCGCCTGCCTGCTAGACTTTGCTCCATCTGCTGGCCATCCGATGGAGGCGGCGGGCGGGTTCAACCTATTGCCTCCCTAGCTGGTAAGCCCCTGATGAGGTGGTATCAGTCCCACAACGGTAAGAACATTAGGCACTGCCTGGTTGTTTGTTCATACCGGGCGCTGGC
>CAZIHO010000018.1:0-19501 GCA_964538875.1 uncultured Chromatiaceae bacterium | reverse complement strand
GGCGCTGGCGCCCATGCGTGATCCGAGGGCATGATGATAGGGCGAGGGCAAAGTACGCTGGGGTACGCGCACCGGGTTTCGGTGTGCTTGGCGTTGCTGCTGTGGTGCGGGCCGCCGCCGTTGGCGCAAGCCCCCTCGCCCCAGCGCATCCTAGTGGGTACCGAGACAGGCTTCCCGCCCTATGCCGACGTGGATGCGGATGGCCGGCCGATTGGCTTCTCTGTGGAAGTGTTTTCCGCTCTGGCGCGGGCGATGAACCTCCCGGTCCAATATCGGGTCGGCAACTGGGACCAAACCTGGAGCGGACTGCTCAAGGGTGAACTGGACGCCTTGCCAATCGTGGCCCGGCTGGCGGACCGGGACAAGCTGGTGGCATTCACCAGCACCTATGTGGTGGGTTACGACTGCTTCTTCGTGCGCCAGGGCGATCCCCACCTGGCCAACCTGGCGGCGGCGCGGGGGCGGCGCATCATCGTCATGCGGTCGGATGCCGCCCACCACGCGCTGCTGGGCCAGGGCTTCGGGGATGAATTGCTGTTCGCGGACAACCTGCTAGACGCATTCCGGATGCTGGCGGCGGGGGTCGGGGATGGAGTGCTGGCTCCCCTGATCCAGGGCGGTGTGGTGGCGCGGGAACTGGGCTTGACCGGGATCGAGGCGGGTACGCCGGTGCCGGACTACCGCCGCGAGTATGCCATCGCGGTGCGCCAGGGTGACACCGGCCTGCGCGACCAGTTGGACCAGGGGCTGCTGGCCCTCAAGGCGAGCGGTGAATACCAGCGGATTTACGACCGCTGGCTCAGCATCTACGAGCCGCCCCCCTTCCCGCTGGCCTATCTGCTGTGGGGCGGTGGAGCCAGCCTGCTGCTGTTGTCGATCTTTGGCGCCTGGGCCTGGACCCTGCGCCGCAGCCGGGATCGTTGGCGGCTTTCCAACGACTTCAACGAACTCCTGATCGGCACCGCCCAGGCTATCGTACTGGTGCTGGACCGGAACGGCCGCGTGCAGCGGGTCAATCCCTACCTGGAGGCTATTTGTGGCTATTCCGCCGCTGAGATCAAGGGCCGGGACTGGTTTGACACCGTCTTGCCGGAACCGGTGCGGGCGGAAACCCGTGCCCTGTTCCTGCGCGCCATCGACGACATCCATACCCGGGGCAATGTGACGCCCCTCATCACCCGGCACGGCGAACAGCGCCTGATCGAGTGGTACGACAAGACCATCAAGGACGCCAAGGGCACCACCATCGGCTTGTTGGCCATCGGTCAGGATGTCACCGAGCGGATCGGGCGGGAGTTGGAGCTGGAGCACGCCCGGGAGCGGCTGTCCCTGGCCCAGAGGGCGTCCCATTCCGGCGTCTGGGAGTGGCAGATCCCGGCTGGCACCCTGGCGTGGTCCCCGGAATTCTTCGAATTGTTCGGCCTTGACCCGGCTATCCATTGCGCCAGTTTCGAGACCTGGAGCGCCTGCCTGCATCCCGATGACCGGCGGGACGCTGAGGAGCACATCCAGGCCGCCGCGCGGGATCGAACACCCCTGTTCAGTGAGTACCGCATCCTGTTACCTAGCGGAGAAGTCCGGTGGATCGCGGCCCAAGGCAATACCACCTATGACTCCCAGGGCCAGCCGGTCCGCATGGCCGGTATCTGCATCGACGCCACCGAGCGCAAGGAAGCGGAACAGTCCCGGCTGGCGGGCGAAAGCCGGTTTCGCAGTTATTTCAATCTGCCCCTGGTGGCCATCGCCATCACCTCCCCCACCAAGGGCTGGATCGAGGCCAATGAGTCCCTGTGTGGGATGTTGGGCTATGGGCGGGAGGAACTGACGCGCTTGACCTGGCCGGACCTGACCCACCCGGATGATCTGGACCTGGATGTGGCCCAGTTCAACCGGGTGGTGGCGGGCGAGATCGACGGCTACGCCATGGAAAAACGCTTCATCCGTAAGGATGGTACCCAGGTGGACGCCGCTATGTCGGTGCGCTGCGTGCGCCGGGCGGACGGCTCGGTGGACTATTTTGTCGCTCTATTCCAGGACATTTCCGAGCGCAAGCGCACCGAGATCGCCCTGCGCGACAGCGAGGCCATGTTTCGCACCCTGGCGACCCTGGCACCGGTGGGCATCTACCAGACCGACGGCCATGGGGACTGCCTCTATACCAACCCCCGTTGGTGCGAGATGGCCGGCCTGTCCCCGGAGCAGGCGCAGGGCAAGGGCTGGCTGGCGGGCATTCATCCGGAAGACCGGCCCGGCGTCGAGTCGGCCTGGCGGCACATGATGGAGTCGAATGGCTCCTGGAGCCAGGAATTCCGTTTTCAGACCCCGGCAGGAACAGTGACCTGGGTCTATGGCGCGGCCGCTCCGCAACGGGACGGGGCCGGCAACATCACCCAATATATCGGCGTCAACCTGGACATCAGCGAGCACAAACAGATCGAGGAACGCCTGCGCTTGCAGGCCCTGGTGCTGGATCAAATTCAGGATCATGTGACCATCACCGACCTGCACGGCGTGGTGACCTATATCAACGCGGCGGAGGCCCGGGCCCTTGATGTGGGCGTCGAAGAACGGGTTGGCCAGCATGTGTCCGGATACGGCGATTCACCCCAGGCGGACGCGACCCAGGCGCAAATCGTGGCGGCCACCCTGGAACAGGGCGGCTGGTCCGGCATCGTGGTCAACAACCGGCCGGATGGCTCCCAATTGTTGGTGGATCTGCGCACCACTCTGGTCCGGGACCCCCAGGGCCAGCCCGTCGCCATGGTGGGCGTGGGCACCGATGTGACCGGGCGCAAGCGGGTCGAGGCCGCGTTGCGGGAAAGCGAGCAACATTTCCGCACCCTGGCCAACGGCGGTTCCGCCCTGATCCGGACCTCCGGCCTGGACGGGCGGTGCGACTATTTCAATGAACCCTGGCTGCGCTTCACCGGCCGATCCCTGGACCAAGAATTGGGCGATGGCTGGACGCACGGGATCTATCCGGACGACGCCAAGCGCTACTTGAGCACCCACGCCAGTCACTTCGTGCAACGTCAACCGTTCAGCATCGATTACCGGCTGCGCCACGCGGACGGCCTATTCCGTTGGATCCGGGACGATGAGACGCCCCGCTACGATAGTCAAGGCGGCTTTCTCGGTTATATCGGTTTCTGCATGGACATCAGTGTGCAACAAGCCGCCGCCGCCGAGCTGGAACGGTACCGGCATCATCTGGAAGACTTGGTGGACCAGCGCACAGCGGAATTGGCGGTGGCCAAAGAAGCCGCCGAAACGGCCAACGTGGCCAAGAGCGCTTTTCTGGCCAACATGTCCCATGAAATCCGCACGCCCCTCAACGCCATCACCGGCATGGCCCATCTGATTCGCCGGGCGGGCCTGGCGCCGGAGCAGGCGGAACGGCTGGAAAAGCTGGAAGCCGCCGGGGAACACCTGCTGGGCATCATCAATGCGGTGCTGGACTTGTCCAAGATCGAGGCCGGCAAGTTTGAGCTGGAGGAAGCGCCGCTGCGGGTGGAGCAGATCCTGGCGGGCGTGGTGTCCATGCTCAAGGACCGGGCCCAGGCCAAGGGCCTGACCTTGGGAGTCCAAGTTCAACCCCATCTGCCCCCGCTGGTGGGGGATCCGGTCCGGCTTCAGCAAGCGCTGCTCAACTATGGCACCAACGCGGTCAAGTTCACCGAAAGCGGCGGCATCAGCCTGCGGGCCTTCCTGTTGCAGGAAGGCCCGGACTGGGTGTGCATCCAATTTGAAGTCCGGGACAGCGGCATCGGCATCGATCCGGACACGCTGGCCAAACTGTTCGCGGCCTTTGAACAGGCGGATAGCAGCACCACCCGCAAGTATGGTGGCACCGGCCTGGGACTGGCCATCACCAAGCGCCTGGCTGAATTGATGGGGGGGAGCGCCGGCGCGGACAGTCAATTAGGGCAGGGAAGCCGCTTTTGGCTGCGGGTGCGGCTCAAGAAAGATCAATCCGCCAAGGCCGCCGAGTCCGTCCGGGTGGACGAGGACCCGGGGCTGGTGCTGCAACGGCAGCATGGGGGACGGCGCATCCTGTTGGTGGAGGACGAGCCGGTCAACCAGGAAATCAGCCTCATGATGCTGGATGACGTGGGTCTACGGGTGGATGTGGCCTCAGACGGGCTGGAGGCGGTGCGCCTGGCCGGCGAAAACGACTACGACCTGATTCTGATGGACATGCAAATGCCGCGCATGGACGGCCTGGAGGCCACCCGGCGCATTCGTGCCTTGTCCAGGACCCGCTTGCCGATCCTGGCAATGACCGCCAATGCCTTCGCCGAGGACAAGGCCCGCTGCACGGCGGCGGGTATGGATGACTTCATCATCAAGCCGGTCAAGCCGGAAGTCCTGTACGGAACCCTGCTGAAGTGGCTGGGGCCGGGCGCCTGAGTCGCGCCTAGCGGGGTGCCGCAGGGGCGGTCCAGCCCTAGGTTGAAGGCTCCTCTGGATGCGGCTGGTCCGAGTATTGTTTGGCAATGGCTTCCACGGACGGGATGAGCTGGCTAAAGAGGTCGATCAAGGCCGGGTCGAAGGCCAATCCAGCCTGGCTCTGCATGTGCGCCAGGGCCTTCTCCATGCTCCAGGGCCTTTTATAGGGCCGTTCGCTGGTCAGGGCATCGAAGACATCGGCGATGGCGACGATGCGGCCTTCCAGGGGGATGTCCTCGCCCGACAAGCCGTCCGGGTAGCCGCCGCCATCCCATTTTTCGTGATGGGTCAAAGCCACCGTGCGCGCCATGCACATCAAGGTGGAAGAGTTCTGGCCGATGATTTCCGCCCCAATCCGGGGATGGGTCTTCATCAGTTCCCATTCGTCCGGCGTCAGGACACCGGGTTTAATCAGGATGTAATCCGGGATGCCGATCTTGCCGATGTCGTGCATGGGCGCCGCGTGCAGTAACAATTCCGCTTGGGCTGAGGGGACGCCGGCGGCCAGCGCCAGTATGCGCGACACGCTGCCGACCCGGATCACGTGCATGCCGGTCTCGTTGTCCCGGTATTCGGCGGCCCGGCCTAACCGGCGCACGATTTCAATGCGGGTTTGCTCCAACTCCTGGGTCCGCTCACGGACCAGCCGTTCCAGGGTCAGTTGTTGGTCATAGCGTTCGATATGAAGCTGAACCCGCAAGCGGACGATGGCCGGAACGCAGGGCTTGTGCAGAAAATCCACCGCGCCCGCCGCCAGACCCCGCAGTTCGTCGCTGGTGTCCCCCAACGCGGTCACGAAGATGACCGGAATGTCCCGGGTGGTCAGATTGGCCCGGATCCGGCGGCAAACTTCGTAGCCATCCATTTCCGGCATCATGATGTCGAGCAGGATGAGATCGACGGATTCCTTCTTCAGGGTTTCCAGGGCATCCGGACCGCTTAAGGCAAACAGGACCCGGTACTGGTCCCGCAGCACTCCGGCCAGGGTCGTGATGTTCTCGGGTACGTCATCCACCACCAGGATGGTGCGAATAGGTGTGTTATTCATAGATCTAAGATTGGCCCTCCCGCGCCCCATCCAGATGGCCCCGCAAATCTCCTAGGAGTCGCTCGGCCTTGCCAAAGTCATACTGTTCCATGGCGGCCATCAGGTTGCGCCAGACTTGACGATACTCGCCACCCGCCAGCTCGGGCGCGAGGGTGGCTGCCATTTCCAGCGCCGCCGTATCCCTCCGGGTCAGCAGCCGGGCTAACTCGTCGAGACGGGGCGGCAAGGCGGTGCTAGGGTTCTCCGGCCCGGCGACGGGCGCCAGCGCCGGCGGCTGGTCCAGATCGGCGAGCGCCGCAGAGACCTCGGCTAGCCGCGCCAACACCAGGGGCAATAGCCGTTCGCGCCCAGCGGCGTCGCCGGCCTTGAGCGCTGACAATAAGGCCAGCGCCGACTCGGCGATCCCCTGGGCGCCTAGGGTGCTGGCTACGCCCTTGAGCGAGTGGACCAGCCGCGTCTGGGTCTCCCAGTCGCCGGCGGCTTGGGCAGCCTGGAACTGGGCCGGAAATTCGGCACCCAGATGATCCCGGAATTGCTTGAGCAGCCGGAACAACTGGGACGCTTGTCCCCCCACCTGGACCAGGCCGGTGGCTAGGTCGATGCCGGCCAGGTCTGGGAGTCCCGGTTGGGAGGGCGGGGCCGGTTCATAGGGCTCCGGGTCCCACGCCAGGACCCGGTCCGGCAGACACTGCACCAGGCGGTCGTACAGAACGTCCATGCGAATCGGTTTGGAGACATGGGCATTCATGCCGGCGGCCAGGCATTTTTCCTGATCGGTGGTCATGGCATCGGCGGTCAAGGCGATGATGGGAACCCCCTGGGTCCGGCCGTCGGCGCGCAGGCGCTGGGTGGTGGTGAAACCATCCATCACCGGCATGTGGCAGTCCATCAAAATGATGTCCGGGATGCTGGCTTCCACCGCCCGCAGCGCTTCCTCGCCATTCACGGCTAGGCGCGCCGAGAGGCCCACGGCGGCCAATAACTCGGTGACGACTTCCTGATTCATGGCGACGTCCTCCACCAGCAGGATGTCCAAGCCTTGCAAGCGGGACCATTGGGGGACCCTGGGCTGGCGGCGATCCAGCGCCTGTGCCGGGTGATGATCTAGCCCGAGGCAGCGGGCCAGTTCCCGGTACAGGTGCCGGGCGGTGACCGGCTTGGCCAGCAACCCGTCTAGGTGCGACCCGGGCGGGCGGGACTGCTCGCGGGTGTCGTCGGTGGTCAGCAGAATGACCGGCGGAACCTGGCCGTCGCCCCCCAGGGCCAGGGCCAGGGCGTGCCGCAGATAGCGAATGTGGTCCTTGTCCGGCAGATGCCCGTCCACCAGGCAGGCCAGGAAGCCCTCGCCCGGGTCCGCCGCGATCCGGGCCAGGGCGTCCGCCATTCCATTCGCCGAGACCACCGAGAGGCCAAGCTCGCCGATGAGTCGCGTCAGAATATGGGTGGCGACTGGGTTGTCATCCACTACCAACAGGCGCTGGCCGGTCAGGTCCGGCAGGCTGGCCGCGATCTTGGCGATGGGATTGCGCCGGTCGATGCCAGAACAGCCGAAGCAGGCGGTGAAGTGGAAGGTGCTGCCCTTCCCCAATTCACTTTCCACCCAGAGGCGTCCACCCATCATCTCCACCAGATGGCGGCTGATGGCCAGCCCCAGGCCGGTGCCCCCGTAGCGGCGGGTGGTGGAGGCATCCGCTTGGCTGAAGGGCATGAACAGGTTCTGGATCTGTTCGGCGGTCATGCCGATGCCCTGGTCGCTGACCGAGAAACAGAGTTCCAGTTCCTGGTCGTGGCTCGCCCCAGTCTCCACCCGCACTACCACCGTGCCCGCCGTGGAGAATTTCAACGCATTGCCCACCAGGTTGGTCAACACCTGGCACAGTCGCAGGGGGTCGCCGGCCAATAGCCGGCCGCCGAAGCGGATGTCGTAACAAAGCTCGATGCCCATCTGCTCGGCGCGCATCGCCACCATGCCCGACAATTGATCCAATACCGTTTCCAGGTCGAAGGAGATGCGCTCCATTTCGAGCTTGCCGGCCTCGATCTTGGAGAAGTCGAGGATGTCGTTGATGATGCGCAGCAGCGCGTCGGAAGCGGATTTGATGCGCACCAAATAATTGGTTTGACGGCTGTCGAGGGCGGTTTCCAGGCAGAGATCGGTCATGCCGATGATGGCATTCATCGGCGTGCGAATTTCGTGGGACATCACCGCCAGGAACTGGCTCTTGGCGGCGCTGGACTGTTGGGCTTCCGCCCGCGCTTGTTTTAGCTCCTCCAGCAGGGCGTTGCTGTGGGTCACGTCCCGGGCGATGCCCAACACGCCGATCAGGGTGCCGTCCTGGTTGCGTACGGCGGTCTTGATGGTTTCCAGCAAGCCCCGGTGGCCGTCGCTGAGATAGGTCACCCACTCCTCCCGGATGATGGGCGTAGCGCTGGACGCCGCCGCCCGGTCATCCGCATGAAATTGGGCCACCACCTCCGGGGGGTAGAAGTCGTGATCGGTCTTGCCGATCACCTGTCCGGCGGGGGTGCCCAGCAGTACACCGAAGGCCGGGTTGGCGGAGAGAAACACGCCGTTGGTGTCCTTCATCCACACCAGGTCCGGAATAGCGGTCAGCAAGGCCTGTAACTGGCCCCGCTGCTGTTCGGACCGTTCCAGTTCCTGGCTGATGGCCTGGGAGAGCTGGATCACCCGGCGCTCGGCCTGATGCTGATCGCTGATATCCAGGAAACTCCACACCCGCCCGACGATTTTGTCCCCAAGGCGTTGCGGATGGGATAAGCGGACGAACACCCGCCCATCCAAAAAGTGCAGCGTATCCCGGGAGGTGGAGGCCGGCTGGCTGTACAGGGCGCGGACCTTGCGGAGAAATTGTTGGGGCTCCACCAGTTGTTCGAGGACATGAGACAGGATGACTTCATCCTGACCAGCTGTCACCAATTCCGGAGGCAGGCGCCACATGGTGATGAAGCGCTGGTTGGCCTGGACCACCTTGCCGACCAGATCGACCACCAAGATGCCGTCGTCGGTGGCTTCCAGGGTTGCCTCCATGAGGGATAGGGCCGACTCCGCCGCTGCCTTGGCTTGCTCCAGGGCTTGGGTGCGCTGTAGCACCAACTCCTCCAAGTGGGTCCGGTGGCGGATCAACTCGGCTTCCAGGGTCTTGATGGAGGACACATCCATGCCCACGCCAATGGCCAACAACTGGCCATTGAAGGTGACCCGCTGAGCGGTCATTAAATAGGGCCGGAAACTGCCGTCGGCGGTACGCAGGTCCGCTTCCGCCGAGGCAAAGCCTTCATGGAAGACCTGGGCCAGGCGCCCGGTCATCAGGGTCCGGGCGTCCCCTTCGAATAGGTCCGCGGGGCGCAGGTTGGGCATTTGTTCCGCTGTCAGGCCGGTGACCCGCAGGAAATTTTGATTCCAGCGCACGAACCGGCCGTTGGCATCGACGGCAAAAAAAGTGCCGGGCAGGCTGTTGGTGAGCACATTGAGAAAATCCTGCTCGGACTTGAGGCGCTGGATCAGTTGCTCCCGCTCCCACAAGATTCGCGTCCGCTCGCTGATGTCCCGCAATGCGGTGATGCGCAGGGCGACCCCGTGCGCGTTGATGGTCTGGCCGTGGGCTTCCACCTGAATATGACGGCCATCCTTGCGGATCATGGGGTGCTCGATATGGCTTTCTATGCCAGCGACGACATTGCCGAGCACCCGGTGCCGATAGGTGGCGGGCAAGGTGCTTGCGATGGACATGCCGAGCAATTCGTCCCGCTGGTAGCCCAGCATATTCAGCAGTTGGTCGTTGGCATCAATGATGCGCCCCTGATGGCTGATGGCGACCCCTTCGAAGGTGGCCGACGCCAGCAGCCGGAAGCGTGCCTCGCTGGCCTGGAGGGATTCCTCTGCCCGTTGTTGCTCGGCAAGTGCCGCCACGGCGGAATTCCGGGCCTGCTCCAGATGGCCCACCAGTTCCCCTTGCTCCAATGCCAGCCGGATCGCTACGTTGAGGGTTTGGTGAAAATATTCGCCACTCATCAGCACGGCGCCGAGAAAGGCGATGGTCATCAGGCCAAATGCCCAATAGAGGGAGGTGGTGGCTTGCAGCAGGATGCTGGCCAGCATCGGCACGCCAACCAACAGGGTGAAGGTCCGGAATACGCTCGGCACCGGCGCTAACACCGGAATCGCGCCGGCGATAGTTCCCGAAATCACCAGCCCGGTGAGCAGCAGGGAGCCCTCGGGTGCTTGCCACATAAAGAGCGCGATACCCCAGCCCCAGGTTAGGGCGCTGATGACGGTGGCGGCTAGATAACGCCGGCGCCAGATGGGGGCGGCGCTTGGGTCCGGGTTGGCGGCGCTAAAGGCGCGCGCCAGCCCATAGCGTAACAACGCCGCGACCGCGAACAGGCACCACCAGGCCAGACCGGTGGTGGCAGGGAGATGCAGGTCCACATTGGAATAGACGAGCAACGTGGCGTTGAATACGTTGACCGCCTGCGCCATGCCCACGTTACGATATAATAACTGGGTTCTTTTTAAATCTAATTGTGCTTCCAAGGCCGAAGTTTGGCTGGCCTGGTGAGTCATGTTCAGCGGGCCTTCCATGCCGGCGCGGCATGGGGGGATGGGCAGATACCAACTTGCCGCATGGTGATGACCAGGGAGGTCCCTCGTGGGTTAGGCAGACCGCAGGGTGCCGTTAAGTGTAGACGCCGTGACAACAAGCCGGCCGGTTGTTTGGCGGGCGCCGGACCTAACCGTCGAGCCCCCGCCCCGTCACCCGGACCGGGGCCGATCCTCCAGGGCTTGGGCCAGGCCGCCGAATTCCAGTTCCAGGTGGCCGATGCCCTCGGCGGCGTCGTTCCAGCCTGCAATCGGGTCTATCTGTTCCAAGGCGAGGGCCAGCTCGACCATGGGCTGGGCGCCGAAAATACCGCAATTGCTTTTGATGCTGTGGGCGACCCGGCGGAATTCCGGGAAATCCTGGGCGGCGGCGGCGGTCCGGAGCGCCGCGATATCCTTGGGAAATTCCTCCAGGAAGAGGGCCGCCACCACGTCCACCATTTCCTCGTCCATATCCTCTAGGGCTCCGGCGTAGTCAAACCGGCGCGGAGCTGGCGACGGGGCGCGGGCGGGGTGGTAGCGCGCCAGCAGGGCGTGCAGCTCCGCGATTTTGATGGGCTTGGCCAGGTAGTCGTCCATGCCGGCGCTGAGACAGGTGTCCCGGTCGCCCTCCATGGCGTTGGCGGTCATGGCGATGATGGGGGTGTGGCGGCCCCGTTCTCCCGCCCGGATCCGGCCGGTGGCTTCTAGGCCATCCATCACCGGCATTTGGACGTCCATCAGGATCAGATCGAAGGACTGTTCCGCCAGCCGCTCCAGGGCCTCCTGGCCATTGGCGGCCACTAGCGTCCGGTGGCCCCATTTGCCAAGCAGGGTGAGGGCCAACGTCTGGTTGACCGGGTGATCCTCCACCAGCAGGATGTCCAGCGGCGCCAGTTCGCCGCGTTCCCAAATCTGGGCCGGGTCAGGCTGGGCTGGGTGTGCCACCGCTGGTCCCATCAGGTTGCGCAGCGCCACCAGCAGTTCCGCCTGCAAGATGGGCTTGGGCAGGTAGGCGGAAACGCCCAGACTGCGCCAGGTGTTCATGGGGTCCCGGGGACCCGCCGATGACAGCACCATCACCTGCGGCCGCCGGGGGAGGTCGAGGGCCGCCAGCGCACTGGCGGTCTGGAGGCCGTCCATGCCGGGCATCAGGGCGTCCAGTAGGATGAGGTCGAACGGCGGGTGGGCGCTGACCACTGCGGCGACCGCCTGGGCACCCCCTTCCACCGACCGGGTGCGCATTCCCCAATTATTCAGGGTCTCCACCAGGACCCGGCGGTTGACCGCGTTGTCATCCACCACCAGCACCGACAAGTTGGCCAGCGACACCCGGGGGGGCGCGGTCTGGGTGGGTTGCGCCGCGCCAATGGGGAGGTGGGCCAAGAAGTGAAAGCTGCTGCCCTGGCCGGGTTGACTTTCGGCCCGGAGCTGACCACCCATCATGCGCACCAGGTGGGAGGATATGGTTAAGCCCAGTCCGGTGCCGCCGTACTTGCGCGTGGTGGAGCTATCCCCTTGGGCGAAGGCTTCGAACACATGCTCCAACTGGTCGGCAGCGATGCCGATGCCGGTGTCCCTAACCTTGAATTCCAGCCGGGCGTCCCCGGCGGCGCTGGCCTCAGGCGCGACGCTCAGCATCACCTCGCCGTGGGGCGTGAACTTGATGGAGTTGCTCACCAGGTTGGTCAGCACTTGGCGCAGGCGGACCGGATCACCGATCCGCCAGTCCGGGATGCGGGGATCGATCTGGCAGATCAATTCGAGTCCCTTGCTGTGGGCCGGCAGGGCCAGACCCCGCAGGGTATCGCCCACCAGCTTGGACAGGCTGAAACTGGTTTGCTCCATGTTCATCCGGCCGGCTTCGATCTTGGAGAAGTCCAGAACGTCGTTGATGATGGTGAGCAAAGCTTCCGCCGAGGACTTCACCACCCGCAGATAGTCCCGCTGCTCCTCGGTGAGGGAGGTGTCCAGCAGCAGCTCGGTCATGCCGATGACGCCATTCATGGGCGTGCGGATCTCGTGGCTCATGTTGGCCAGAAAGTCGCTCTTGGCCCGGTTGGCCGCCTCGGCCGCTTCCTTGGCCCGCAGCGCCGCTTGGGCCGCTTCTTCCCGCTCGGTTACGTCCAGGATGACGCCCACCAAGCCCCGCAGTTTCCCGTCGGCGCGGGTCAGGGGTGCCTTCTGGAACAGCAGGGTACGGCGCCCTTGGCGCTCAGCGATGTCCATGGGGCGCAGGTAGCTTTGCGGGGCTCGTCCGGCCAGCAACTCGGCGTCCTTGGCCCGGTGGAATTCGGCGTCCTCCGGCTCCAGGAGCCGGGCGTTGGTCTGGCCGATCAACTGGGCCCGCTCGCAGCCGAACATCTGCTCGAAGGCCCGGTTCATACCCAGATAGCGTCCGCCGGTGTCCTTGAAATAAGTGGGCAAGGGAATCGCTTCCATCAGTTCCCGGACAAAATGGAGTTGCTCCTCCATCTGGTCCTGGATGCGCTTGAGTTGGGTGATGTTGGTGCGGATGCCGGCGTACTGGTAGGGCCGGCCCCGTTCGTCCAGGAAGGGCACGATGGTGGCGGATACCCAGTAGATACTCCCGTCCTTGGCCCGGTTGGAAATCTCGCCCTGCCAAACCTGGCCCGAGCTGATGACCCGCCACATTTCGGTGAAGAACTCGGGGGGGTGGTAGCCGGACTTGACGATCCGGTGGTTGCGGCCCAGCAACTCCTCCCGCGTATAGCCGCTGATGGCGCAGAATTTGTCGTTGGCGTACAGAATATTCCCGTTCACGTCGGCGATGCTGACAATGGCGTGCTGATCCAGGGCAAACTTCTGGTACTCCAGGGCGCGCTGGGCGGCGCTCATTTCCCGCTCCATTGCGTCCCGGTAGGCGACCATGCCGGTGAGCATCTCGATCAGGTGGTCGAGATCGTCATCATCCCGGGCACCCCCTTCCCAACCCAGGCTGGCTTGCAGGGTGGCGACGGTGGCGCGTAGTCTGTCCATGGCCCGCTCGCGGTCCCGCAGTTCTCCGTCCAGGCGCTGATTGGCGCCCAGCAATTCATCGGAACTGAGTTCCAGGCTGCGGGTGCGCAGGGCCAGATCCCGGTCAAATTGCTGGTAACTGTCCTCGACGCGGGTAAAGAGTTCCCGCAGGCCCGCCGCCGGGTGTTCGCCCAATTGCTCCCGGACGGCTTCCAGCCAGTCCGCCAGGGACCCCTCGTCGGTGATCCCCAGGCAGCGCCGCAGTTGCCGAGACCAGCCCTTGTGCATGGCCGGTCAGGATTCTCCTAGGAAGGTGATGGTCATGGTCTGATTGTGCAGCCCGCAGGCGCCCTCCGGTGGCGCCGGGCTGATTTCGCCGTAGGAATAGAAGCCGGTCAGACGGGTGGTGGCGCCCAGGGTCGCGGCCACCGCGTCTACTTCCTCCTCTACCCGGTCACCCATGACCAGCTTGCGCCCGACGCAGGACACCAGCACCCCAAGGCCCCGTTTCGAGCCGCCGCGCATGGCCAAGACCGCCTGAGCCGCGCTTTCGGCGCCGTCCACCAAGCGATCGGTGGAGGCGTGCATCAGTTGCAGGTAGCCGCCCGGGTTGATTTCACCAGCCAGGATCAAGCTGCCGTCGGTTTCGTCGATGCCCAAAATGGTGCGGATGATGCCGATGTGGGCGCGGTCCTCCGACAGCATGGCAAGCGGGAACAGCAGGCCGGAGGCCGGCAGGTCCTGGGCGTAGGCACCCAGGTAGCGCTTGTACAGGCCGAGGGCGGGCGCCCCGTCCAGTTCGAATAGGATGTTGCCTTCGCAGCGGGTGACCCGGCGCGCCGGCCCAAAGGGCTCCCAGCCGCCGAAGGAACCGTGGCTGAAAATCAGCCCCCCGCCCCCTAGACCCAGGGCGACGATGGCCCGCTCCGATACGCCGGCCGGACCCAGGGTCCAGGTGCGGAGAAAGGCGCCGTTGTCGCCGGCCAGTCCGCCGGTGATGGGGATCCCTGGGCCAAGTACCCCGGTGAGTCCAGCGATCAGGGCGCTGCCGTTAATGCGGATCCCCTGGCCAAAGACCATCAGGGCGCGCAACCCCGTGCGTTCCAACTGTTCTGCCAGGCGCCGGCCGGCGGCCTTGGAATCCGCCATGTTGGCTAAATCCGTGCTGACCACCTGGATGCTGGCCCCCTCGAACCGGACGGCGGTGACCACGCAATGATCCTGGTGTACACCCCCGAGGCCAATCTCGCCGGCGGTGGAGCAGCCCACCAGGGCTGCGGCTGGCAAGGCTTGCGCCAGCCGCGCGGTGAAGGTCCGGTCCTGGAAATAGGCTGGGGCCCCGAACACCAGGGCCAATTGGGGTTGAATGGCCGCCAGGGGCGCCAGCCGCTCCAGGGAATCGGCGGGGGACGCGAACTCGGTTTGACGGATTTCCATGGCGGTTTCTGACCAGTACTTAGGATTAGGTGTATAGGCTGGGATCCGTGACGTTCACCGGCGTATCCTGATAGGTGCCGTAAATGTCCCGGATTGAGCGCAAAGCCCGGAAAAACGCCGCCACGCAATTGGGGTCGAAATGCCGGCCGGACTGGGCCCGTACCAGGGCGGCCGCCTCATCCATTTCCCAAGCCTTTTTATAGGGACGATCCGAGGTGAGGGCGTCAAACACGTCCGCCACCGCGACGATGCGACCATGGAGGCTGATGGCCTCACCGGCAATGCCGCGCGGATAGCCGCTGCCATCCCATTTCTCGTGGTGGTCTAGGGCGATGGCCGCCGCCGCCCGCAGGATGGGCGAACTGCTGCCGGCCAGGATGTCATGGCCGATGGTGGCATGGCGCTGCATCACCACGAATTCCTCCGGAGAGAGCCGGCAGGGTTTCAGCAGGATCAAATCCGGGATGCCTACCTTGCCCACGTCATGCATAGGCGCCGCCTCGAACACCAACTGAGTCTGGTCCGGTTCCAGCCCCATGGCCTCGGCGATCAACCGGGAATAGTGGGCCATGCGCATGATGTGGCTCCCGGTTTCCGGGTCCCGGAATTCCGCCAGCCGGGATAGGCGGAAGATGGTCTCCCGTTCCCGTTGCACGATGGTGAGGGTGGCGGCGGCTACTTCTTCTGCCAAGTGGGCGGCGCGCTCGGCCAGCAGACGCTGGCCCCGGCGCAGGTTGACCATGTTGCGCAGGCGGGCGATGAACTCGTCCTTATCCACCGGCTTGGTCAAGAAGTCGGTGGCGCCAGCCTGTAGCGCCGCTTGGCGAACTTCCCGGAGGTTATTGGCGGTGACCATGACCATCGGCAAGTCCTCCCGCCCAGGTGTGGCACGTAGGCGGGAGATGAACTCCAGGCCGTCCAGGGCCGGCATCATGTAATCCACCACCACTACGTCCGGGCATAGCTCCACACACCAGTCCAGCGCCTCCAAGGATGAGCTAAAGCAATGGGCCGTGACTCCATCGATTCGCTTCACCAGGTGCTTGAATAGAGCCAGGTTGATGGCCGAATCGTCCACGATGACAAGATTCAAATTCACCTGAAATCTCCACTGCGGGCAACCGGCGCCACGCCGGGACCGGAGTCACGTCATCCGCCCGTTGAAAAAGTCCAGTCTGGCCGGGTTCAATCCTGGCTTGGCGCCGGCCGTCTCGACATCCCTGGTGGGACTATCGACTGGAACGCCCCAGACTTGAATCCGCCGCCAAGGGTGGTTACTCCGTCAGGCCGGTGGACGGGTTGGGCATGCCCCCCCCTGGCCGGTCCCTGAGTGCCGCAGATCCGGGCTGATGCGATGAGGGGACCGGGACCTGGCGGCCAAACAACCTGAGTTCGTGGGGAGCCCTATATCTACCTAAACAGATGCGTTGGACCGGGCTGAGTATGGCCGACCGGTTTTAGGGAGTCAAAACGGCCCCCAGGCTTGGAATTCCTAAAAACGGCTTTGTGTAACTGGCTGATCGTTGGGCGTTTAATGAGTCTTGAAACGACAGGAAAACTTCCCGCCCGCGGTGGGCCAGGTCCCCAGATATTCAACCAGGTGCCAAGTTAGCATCCTGCCCCCGCACCAGGCGCGAGGCCTCCGGGACGCCAGGATTCAGATGCACATCCAATTGAGGGAAGGCGATGACGATTCCCCTGGCCCGGAACGCCTCCTCGAACCTTTGCCGCAGCATACTGGCCGAGCGGGTGCGAATCTCCACGGGGATCCAAAATCGCGCCCGCAGCAGGATGGCGCTGTCGCCGAATTCAACGAACAACACATCCGGCGGACGGGTCTTGAGGAGGAAGCTCGCCGAGTTCATCACTTCCAACAGGGTCTCGATCACATACTGAATGTCCGAGCCATAGGCGACCCCCACGTCGACTTGATGGCGCCGGGTGGAGTCGTTTAAGGTCCAATTACGGTATTCTTTGGACACCACCTGGCTGTTGGGCAGCGCCACCAGGGCATTGTCCTCGGTCCGGATGAAGCTGGCGCGGATATTGATGCGCTGCACCTTGCCATACACACCCCCGAATTCGATGGTATCGCCGGGCCGGACCTGCTTCCCCAGCAAGAGGATGATTCCGGCGAAAAAGTTTTCCAGAATGTCTTTAAGGGCAAAGCCAAAGCCGACGCTCAGGCCGCCGACGATCCACTTGAGGCTGTCCCATTCGATTTGCAAGGAAGCAAAGGCGAGGGTGATGAAGAGTATCCAGGCCAGGTAACGCACCACCAAATAATTGGAATTGATGGCCACCAGATCCAATTGCCGGGCGGCGGCAAACGCGGTCAGCATTTCCCCGGCCCAGTACAGGAAAAACTTAAGCAACAAACCCGCCAACAAAATATTGAGCGCTCGCCGCAGGCTGATTTGTACCGGAATAGAGGGGACCAGATTCACATCGTACAGGTGCAGAAAATACCAATTGGCGTTAAATACGTTGGCCGCCCAGTGAATGGCGCCAAACAATAAGAGCAGCCAAGCGAATGGGATGACCAGCGTGGAGATGAAGCTCCGGGCAGACACCCGGACCGAAGATAGATTCCGGGCCAGCCGCAATAGCTGGCGGCTCAGAATGGCGCCCGCGTATAGGGCGGATAGAGCCAATCCCCCGACGATGGCGATCATCATGGCCGGATACAGATAGCCCATCCAAGCGGCAAGCCCCGTACCGGCCCAAATGCATCCGCCAAGCCCCCACACCGCCTGGACGTCCCAGCCTCGTTGGCTCCGTTGTTGAACCTGGCGGACCAACTCCGCTAGGTTCAGCAGCGCCAATAACACTAGGCCAGCGAGAATGACGCGCATCGGCGCCAGCAGGTCCGTCATCAGATCAATCAGGAATACCGAGACCAGGGTCGGCAGCAGCGGATTCCGGCCGGGTCGGCCATCCTGGCCAAGCCGGTCCCGCCAACTGTAATCCGTGACCGCCAGCCCCAAAAACAGCATGGCTAGGGAAAAGAATAGGTTATCGCTGGTGCTGGGGAGAGCAAGCGCACCGGCCAGAAAGAATCCGCCGAGCAGCGCAGTGCGATAGCAGCGAGCGTACTCCCGAACGTTCCACCCATGCCGGCGGCGTCCCTGCACCCAGAGGCCCGCTCCCATCAGGGCCACCAGGACCGCCAGGCCCAGCAATGTGGGCCACCAGGGTTCATCCGGTAATACCACCAAGAGCTGAGTCGGAAGAGTTACCCACCAACCTCGCAGGCTACGGGTCAGTTCATTCAGTTGAAAGGGGATTCCAGCGCCTTGGGGATTACCAAGAAAATCGAAGCGATAGGCATAGTAGCCCCGGTAATCCTTGAAAATGTCATGTTCCGCGTCCCCCATGAGGCCGGTGAGTTTGGCTTGAAACGCACTGCTCTCCTTGACCAACTGGTCAAGCTGCTGGACCCAGCGGGACTGGCTTTGAATGATGGATGCAAAATTGGTTTCAATCCAGGCCTTGCGCCACAATAGATCCGGTTCAGAAATCTCCAAGGCTTGAATCATATTGAGATTGCTTTGGGTCTGGGCGGTTTCCAGGCTGAACTTTTGCCGGTAGGCCTCTAGGCTGGCGCTCACCGCCCCGAACGACTGGGTCAAGTCCTCGATCTGGCGATAATAAAAACTGGCGAAATAGGGGGCATTCTTGGGCTGGCCATCAATCAGTAACAGCAATTCATTCAGGCGCACCTGGGCACGATGCAGCTTGGCCGCAAATTCCCGCTCGCCTTCCAAGAAGAACCGATCAATGTCGTCTAGGCTCGACTGATTCCGCATACCCTCCGATTCGTTGGAAATCAGGTCGAAATAATTATCCAGGATGGCGCGGGAGTCATAATGATCGTCGATCTCGATGTCCGGGAGACGCGGCTCGGCTGGCGCCGGGGCAGGGGCCGGAGCGGATGCGTCCCGGGAGGCATATTCATTATCCCGGTGCTTGCGGTAAATGGTGGAATAACTCCCGTCATTCATCATGGACCGCAGGCCATCGTTGACTCGCTTGAGCAACCACTCCTGGTGCTGGGCAACCGGAAACGCCTTATAAACGGGTGCTGCCGATAATTCGCCAGGGTCAATTAGCCCGAGGGTATCTGCATGTTGGCGTAGGAGGTCGTCGATGAATTCCGATTCATCCAGGATGCAATCCACTTGCCCGCTCAATAACCCCTGCACCAATTCCTGGGCGGTAGCAAATTGCTGGATACCCCCAATCAGTCCCGCCTTGTGCCAGGATTCCAGCAGGTGCAGTTGCGCGGCGCCGCCGAGGGAACCCACGGTCGGATGGCTGGCAACCCCCAGCGGCGCCGGGGGCCCGGCCGCCCGTCGTGCGGCGAAGGCCAGCCGGTGTTTACCCACTGGCCAAGAAAAATCGACCTGGCGTTTACGATCCTCGGTAATGCTGACCGGCATGGCCATGACCAAGGAGGTGCTGCCGCCCAAAGCCTCTAACACCGCTGGCCGGTCGGTCTTGACATATTCCAGCCGCAGATTTTCCCGTCGCGCTACCTCATTCAAAATATCCACGTAGTAGCCCGCCGGTTCCCCTGTGCTGGCCTGTTCCCGAACGAAGGGCGGATGGTGGTACCAACCCACCGGGACCGCCCGCACCTCGTCTGGCGCCAGTGACAGCCAGGCCGCCACCAAGGCCACCAGCAAGGCGACACCGGCGAATAGGTACCTCAACGGGAGTTTGTTCGGCATGGCTCCAGGGGTCCGTCAACTGACCAGCAGCTAAGGGATCTAGTCTAGTGGGTTGTCCGGGAGTTGGATTTGGCTGGGGCGAAGTTTTCTGGGGATCCCGATTGCAACTGACGTTTTTGGCTGTGGGCAGGAAAATGAAGCCTGCGCCGGCGAGCTAGCGAGCGAGGCCGGCTCGTGGAGCCAGGGTTGGATAGAAAAGAGACGGACCCGTGACCGGCCGCGGGCTCCCGGTGGTCAGCGCGGACCCTGCCTGCC
>CAZIHO010000017.1:1548-41370 GCA_964538875.1 uncultured Chromatiaceae bacterium | reverse complement strand
CGTCCCGTGTATTCGGATGGATCGAACATCCGAACGTCTCCTTCGAACACTTGCAAGCCTGGGAACCATCCTTCGGCGGCCCGTTCCCGGAGGACGGCGCAACAATAGGGGTCCCACTCCACAGCGGCAATTGGTTCATGGCCGAGGATCAGGTCCGCCAGGAGCCCGCCGCCGGCACCAGCAAAAAGGTGTAAGGTCCGCACGTCATTCCTCCTCCGGCTCCGTCAGAATCTCCAATTGCCCCCATTATGCGGATATCACCATGGGACAACCCCGAGACCGCGCTCGAGACCAAGACTTCGCCAAATTCTTAGACCGAGACAAAGACACATCCACATACCACGACGAACAAAGTGACCAAGACCATCTACCGGGGATCACCCCCGGCCATCTCTTCGCCATTGACTTATACAACTGGCCTCCAAACAGAAGAACGGTTTGGGTCACTCTTCAACCCTGGATTCTGATTTTTCCCGATACAGAGAACACGAACACGACAACAACCACGACCCCGACCACGACACCGACCGAGACCACGACCCCCACCGCGACCGAGACCACGACCACGACCGCGACCGCGACAACGACCGAGATCCGGGCGTCGCGTAGCGGGCTCGGAAAAAAACCTGGGTCATTGGAGCGAAATCGACCGAGACCCCGACCACGACCACGACCACGACCCCGACAACGACCACGACCCCGACCACAACCCCGACCACGACCCCGACAACGACCCCGACCCCGACCCCGACCACGACCGCGACCACGACCGCGACCTAGACCACGGTTGCTCAACCGTCTCTTCGTAGGCGATGCGTAAGACAGCCTGGGTCATTTTACGGTCGTGACAAGGCCGCCAATCCGCTCGGACATATCGACAATCGCCCCTCGCCCGATAATCACAGACAGGCTTTGTGGATAAGGCTCGGCCTCATTCAGGGCCTTCCCTTGAAGGAACTCATTAAACCGACCAGTGTCAGCGATCCACGCGACAGACTCAAGGACGATTTCTTTATCCCCGACCCAAACAAGCCGACCCGTGAAATAATTCGTTACAGTTCGGATGAAGTAGTCCTTTCCGATCACCATATACGGATTATCTTTTGTTTCCTGCTCTTTTTTGTTTTTCATTTGTCCCCCCGATCCTTAATCCTCATTTTATCCACCGGAACCCCAAGGGATTCAGCGACCTCTTCCAAAGTAAATTCCCGCACTTCTGTATCATGCGGCGTTGGCTGTTTTAGTTTCCATCCAGCTTGAATCAACTCCTCTTGCGTGAAATAAGTCCATACCCGCGTGTGATCGCCAGTGTAAGAAACAAAAACTACTCGCCCGCACACTCCCAAAACACTGACCTCACGGTCTACATAACCAAGAAGAATATCCCCCTCCAAAAGCGGGTGAGATTTAATTGTTCGATCTACCAGTTTAAGGTCTGTCACTTGCTCACGATCCGGGGCCTCTGGATTAAAAAACCAAGAATATCTATACCCGAGTTTATCTTGAGTATCGAACCCGTCTTTAACGTTTTGGCAAATGTAATAACACCCTGCCAGGCCAACGCTGATCTTTGCGTCTGTGATTTCCGTGTCGATAATTTTGCAAGTCACCCGTTCACCGTGTTTGAATTTCATAAAACCTCCGAATTTTTTGAAGCCACACTCCACCCCACGCTTTTTTATTCAATCCCCGCATATTTATAAACATATCGGGCTCTTAAAAGCAGGTCCATAAATTTGGTCTTTTCCCTCTAAACTTAATCTCGCGTCCCTTGCACGGCTCACGCATGGCCATTTGCCCAGAGTCTGCATTCATACCTAAGCCTCCTCCTCGAAAACAAGTTCCGGGTTCATGTTGCACTCATCAACAGACGGCCATGATCCATCGAGATTTCTAAACTGCCAACGCCTTGCCGCCATGCACGTTGTTAAACCCGGATCAACAGGCTCGACGTAATAAGGCCGAGTTCCGTCTAAGATTTCCGGTGATTCCATCTTTAAGAGTTTCGGTGTCAATTCAAACCGCTTTTTAAAATCCCACAACTCGTAATGAAGAAGTTTGTCAGGGTCAAACCACTTATCAATCAGGACTGTTTCCGCCCGTTTCATATATTCGTCCCACCCCAACTTCTCAGCAATGGCTCTAGAAACCTCGCTGTTTTTCTCGTTTGAAATATCCTCTTTTGTGATTTCATCCGGGCGCATGATTATTTTTTCGCTAATCCGTGCCCCGTGCCAAAAGAAATACTCTTCCCCGTTCGGCCACGTAATAGCTGGGCCATTTGGGCAATGGAGGCGGCCACTGTCGTCCCGTTTAACACTGTTTGGACGGCACGTAATAACAGCTAAATCTTTAAACCACATGACATCCCAAACCCCAGATTTCGACCACTCAAGATATTTTTCTCCGTTTTTATTCTTTATTCCGATTCTGTTGAAAAAATCGAACCAAGACATCCACCCGCAATCATCCCCTAACCCGTTAACTGGAAATTCGCGCACGCTGGACCGCACGCTGGACCGCACGCTTGACCGCACGCTGGACCACACGCTGTTCCGCACGCTGTTCCGCACGCTGGACCACACGCTGTTCCGCACGCTGGTCCGCACGCTGGCCCCAACGCTGTCCCGCACGCTGTCCCACACGCTGGACCACACGCTGTCCCGCACGCTGTCCCACACGCTGGTCCCCACGCTGGCCCACACGCTGTTCCGCACGCTGGCCCACACGCTGGACCACACGCTGGCCCACACGCTGTTCCGCACGCTGGTCCCCACGCTGGCCCACACGCTGGTCCCCACGCTGTTCCGCACGCTGTTCCGCACACTTTCCAGATGTGTTTTTTCTGTGTTTTCTTTGTTTAGAATAATTTCAAAGACGCTTTTCATCAATTGGGCGGAGAATGGCCCGTCGGCAAAAGCAATAAACTTAGGGTGTTTTAGATTTGCCAACTCGTATTGCCACAGAACGCCCTCTTTTGCCTTTTCTTTATCTATCGAACTGTCTCCTCCAAGGCAAAGATCCACCCACTCATCACGGACCGTGCGGGACAATTCTTCTTGATCCGCCGTCAACATCTCTATTTTTTTATTCACAAATCCCCCTTTTCAATCCTTTACCGATTCCCATCCGCCGGGTTGATACATTCTTTTGATAGCTACAAAATAGCACCCTGGAGAAAGCGTAATTGTTCGATGTTCTTCGTGTGTGAGTTTGGCCAGGCTGTCAACCTTCAAATACAATTCGCCGTTTTTTGTTTCAAACAGTTCCCCGACATCGACACGGTGCGCGTGACCCGTAACCTCACCGTAGGCCAACTCTTTTCGGCCATCTAAAAGTTTTGCTCCCTCTGGAATTTCTTTAACTTTAAAAACCTGAACGTCTCCGTGTCTGATCATTTTTTTTATTCTCCTTTTTATTTACCCTTATAAAAATCCTTACACCCTCTGCAATACACCTCCGTCTTTTCAACCCCCCGGCTCTTCCTCCACCACAATTCTTTCGGGTTCCCACCACACTTCCAACAGGGGAGACTCATGTTTTGCGTTAAAGACAAAAGACGGAACCCGTCATCCGTCAATGTTGGCGTGAGCCCTTTTTTTGTTTTTCTTTTTTCAGTCGATCTTTTCATTTCGTTTGTATTGTATCCGATTTTTCGGTAAATATCAAGAATTTTTTTCTAAGTAAGATTCCCGAGCGTCCTGTGATTTCATGATGTTTGTTGATTTCATTTGCGTGCCCCCGTTTTTTATTTATTTCCAAATTTCATCACCAAACGCACAGAAATGCGATTTCCCGCGTTTGGCGTGTCCTTGGTCGATTTTCAAACAAAAACGCGCCAGACCCCCCCTTTTTGGGGCAAAGCGTTGATCCTGGAAGGCAAATCGGAACACAAAATCGTCCGCGCATGGCTTTTTTACCAGAAAACGCATTTAAACGCATTTAATTACCCGTACTCCCACCAACGCTTCGGTTTCGGAGTTGGTTCCTGACGTTTCCAAACCCGGACTGGGGGACAGGACAGGGATGGTTCTGCCTGAAAAACTCTTTTTCAGCGAGGTGAACAAGCATCGTTTCGAGATTGTTAGGGCCGGTGTTTACTCGACACTTTTCAGTTTCCGCCCTCATGGGTGATCCGTCGATGTTCGGGAAACAACACCCGGTATGCTTGGCCCGGTACTGCCCACGGAACCGCTCGTATATCGCCGTTATTATTTTCTCTGTTTTCCCATACATTTCCGACGGGATATCCCCAACTGGTTCGAGGGAATGTTTTTCTGCGATTTGATAACAGGGCGTCAAAACCCCTGAAAACCCTTCGCTTTTGTGGATTGAATCTCTCGATTCGATGCTAATTCTAGATAAAACATACACCCTCGCGCACAAGTTATTCATTTCATCAATCTCCCTTCACGCCAGTCTGAGGCGTGTTTTACGATTGTTTCCGGCGTCCACGACAGCCCTTTTTTCGACATTGCCAAGGAAATAGACTCGATACAGTCGGCGCACTTGTCGATGTTTCCCTGAAAAAGCGTCAGAAGATCCTTTGCGCTTCTCGTGTATCTTGGGAAATAAACCTTGTCCCACGTTTTGTCCGTGTCCGGGATTCCCATGGCGATCTTGAATCCGGTGACAACAAGCTGGACTGGTGTGAGTTTTTTTGGGTTCGGGGGTGGTTCAGGTGATGGCTTTGGTGATGGTGGAACGGGATATTTTATTTCCCCGTTTTTCACTGGGCCATTTTGGGGCAAATTCGTAAGGTTTTGTACTCTCTTCTCTTCTCCTCTCCTCTCCTCTCCTCTTAGACCGTTATCACGATGTGACTTTCTGTATCTTTTCAATCTTTCGTAAACCGTTGAGTCACATTGATATTTGACCCAATTTTCCATGATAACGGTAATCTTACCGTTATCACTTTTTTCTCTCCTCACGCACACATTTGGCAACACATTCAGCGCACTTTCGAGCGCATCAAAATCCGGCACATTGAAGAGTGCCAAAAATACGTTTGCGGGGGGGGAAATTTCAATAGTTCCGTTCTCCCCTGATTGAACAATCAAAGCCCCAAGCCGGACCCACCTCCCAACGTCTTCGAGGCTCATATTTGCGTGGCAGGGATCAGAAAGAATTGTTCCCCAAACTTTAAACCACCTCTTATTGTCAGCCATTTTTCCTCATTTCTTAAAACAATAAAGATCTTCCGATTGTCTGGTGTGACACCCTATTTCTCAAAAGCGCGAACGCCTGGAATGTTAAAAGCTGATTTTTGCGATTGCGTTCTTTTATTTTCTTCTCCGTTTCAATCGGACTATGGCCTATGGGGACGTGCTAAAGCATCATACCGTTTTTGTCAAGCCCCGCCGCAAGGTAAAGATTTTTCAAAAGGACTTCGACAGAGCATCCATCCCCAATCGCTGACGATATGGCGTTTCTCGCCTCACGTTTCGTCCACCCTTTTTCACGCGCCTTTGCCCGAAAATCGGCCATAATGTCAAAGGCACGATCAACCCTCTTCGGTTCAAAATAAAACCGTTTCACTGGACCCCCAAATATTTTTGGATTTCGTTTTTTGCCTCTTCCCATCCATAACACACAACCGCATGATATCCGTTCTGTTTCAAAATCTCGATCATCTTTTTTTGACTGTCCGAGACACGGCCCTTTTTAGCTTTCAACTCGATGAATAGGCCGGGGTGATCGTGGACTGGAATTGCCAAAAAGTAGTCGGGGGCCCCGGGGCGGAGACCTTCCACTTTCATATAAGCCCCACGCCGCGCACTCCTCCACCCGCCAGATCTTCCTTGATTCGGGATCGCCATGAGACATTCCTGTGGACGCCCGAGGCGGTCTGATTCAATGGCCCACCATTGCATCAACGCCACCGCTTCCCAATGCTCGTAATTCATCGCTCCCCCCGCATCATCAAGTTTTTCATCACCTCAAACATTTTCTCACCTTCCTCACAAACGACTACGCCTTCGTGGCATCCGTGGAGACATCGCTTCACGTGCCGGATAACATTCGCCTCCGCCTTCATAAAAGCCCGAGCCGCAATAGAATCCCAACACTTACGGCAAACAACAAAACCTTCCTTCCCTACGAAAAAGTCAAGGAAACAGTGACGGAAAGGACGGCAGATGATACAGTTCCCGCGGTTCTTTGATTTATACATTTTCTATCCTCACAAGGGTGTATTTGTTTTCCCGCCACTCGCTTCCAAATGAATGAACAATTTTAAACCCATCGGCCGAAGCGAGTTTTTTCGCCTCTGCAAATGCGTTCCTTCCAGTGTATGAATTCAGCTTCCCCCCCTGGGGGAGGTCCCCCATTCGGACCTCCCCTTTCTCCTTCAAGAGACCATAGGCGATCTCGGCTCGATTCATTTGTTACCCCCTGATAGCTTTTCAATCACCATCCGTTCAACAGGTACTTTGACTGCGTATTGCTTTTTGATTTCAGAGATTTCTTCTTCGACCTCTTTTGGAAGTTCGTAAGTTGTCCTCTTGCTCGGGATCGACTGAATCAGCCAACGTCCGTTGATTATGACCTTTGATTTCCCCTTAAATGATTCTTTGAGATTGTCATGGATCGAATCGTATTCAGACGCCAAAGGTTTAAGCTCTTCATGTCGTTCAATTTGCGAATCCATCTCGACCGAATCAACAAACTCGGCCTCAGTGTTCACGACATCTTGGAGGCATATCGTCGAGAATGGACACTTACCGCAAATGGACTGATCGTAAACAATCCGATTTGGATATTCCTTCTTCTTGATCGCTTCGTGAACACGCTCAAGACGTTGGAGGATAGCCTCTGCCTCCCCGTAATCGAGGGCAATGGGGAGCAATTTCCAGTTTCCAAGAAGATCCCCAACGATGAACAATCCCCACTCACAGGAATTCCCGAGCATGTATGTTTGAAGCTGACGGGTATATTTCCTGAGATACGGCTTCTTTTGGAAGTCCTCGGCCGACTTTATCGTTTGGAAAACCTGCGGGTGCATGGATTTAATTTCGACTGGTATACTTACCCCCTCGAATTTAATCATTCCGTCGATTTTCCCCGTGGCGATAATTTCACCGGCCCTGTTTTTGATCTGAACGGGAAGTTGGGATTTCTCGAAATTGAAACCTAAGTCCAAAAGCTCCCTAACGACATCCCGCTCGAAGCCCTTCCCAGCCTCGAATCTCGCTTGGAGGTCGGGGCCCGCCAACGGCTTTTTCTCCCATTCGAGGACTGAATAAACCATCTGGCGGTCACATTCCGAAATGTCCGAAAGGATTGAATTCCTCCTCGGATACGGGGCCGAAAGCCCCTCCAACCGTGAAACGCGCTTCGAGATGATCGAATCCGCGAGGGCATTGGCCGGGTCACGCATTTTCGATCCCCTTAATCTGGGGCCCGAATTTATCAACGATGTAGGATATGTTTACTTTCCCACCTGATTCCTTGGCCGCTTTTGCCACCGTGGCAAATGTCTCACTGAATGTGCTGTAAATCTCCCCGTTCGTGTCTATAATTGAGTATTTAACCCATGTCGCACCCTTTTTCATTGTGACCTCTTTCACCTGGATGGTGACTGTTTTCGTCTCTTCGGATTTTGCCTCTTGTGTTTGGAATTTCACATTCGAGGCGTGTTCAAGGCGGACGCCAACCTTGGACAGTTCCGCGGGGTCCATGTGGTGAAGTCCGAACAACACCTTGACCCCTTCCTTCATGGCTCCACGTCGAGCCGCCATGCGTATATTCCCTTCGTCAACGTCGATGATCTGCTTGAATTCCCCATGCGCTTTTCCGAAGAACTTGTCACGGCTTGACGCCCGGCCATACACGCGAACCGTTCTCCCGCGGAAAACGGCATCGCATTCGTAGTTCCAGCGGAACCAAGTGCCACGCTCATCTGTCCCGGTCTCTTTTTCTGCGCTCCAATTCATGAAAGAACACCCGAGAGTAGAACCAATCCGCATGGCCCCCGCAAAATTAAGCTCCGCCTTAGCTTTCCCTTCATCTCCGAAAACAACCCAGTCCCCGATTTGTGCAAGACCAAGAAGAGCCATCCTGATTTTGTTCTGAGCCTCCACCAATTTGACAATGTTTTCCGCTAACGCAAGCTGATCCTCTACGGATAGGACGCCCGCCACAACACCCGTTGCGTCAGGAGCAAGCTCAATCTCTGTCTCCGTAATAGGGTCCGCTTCTATGATTTCTTTATTTTCGCCCATTCTGTTTTCTCCTTTTGTTATTTTTTTCAAATTGAGTGTTTTATTTAATCCCTTATCCTGCAATCCGCGTTATGATAAAATGAACGGCTATCGCAATAATGACAATCCATCCAATTCTCCCGAAACGAACGGCCAAACGCTTAAACCAAAACGTTTCAGATTTGTTGATACACTCATGGCAAAGCGCACCATGGATTCTCACACGCCTCTCGGCGCATCGTTCACAGACAAATATGCGCGGATTGACCTCGTTTACTTTATCCCCAAGATGGGAAAGAACTCTTTTTTCCATGTCTTACCTCACATCCTTTTTGATTTGATCCCCTTCGACGTTAATTTTCACCCACGTGTTAACCGCCATGTTCCACCCCAAACCGAGTATATAGATGGAAATGAGAAGAGCAATCACGGCTTTGAGATCACTTCGGATCATCTTGACCATCTTAAAAACCCCCGCCTGTTCCAGGCTTCAAGTGTTTCTTCATCGTTATTTCTCGCCGGCAAATGGATTCCACATTGACCGCACGTGATCCCATCGGCCCCGTCCCATCCGACATTCTTCTTCTCATGACACAGAGGGCAAGGAGCAAAGACATCAACCACGTCAACCGTATGAGGGGTCAAACACTCCCCGCCGCATTTTTTACACGCACCCATTTTCACTCCCCCTCGACCCAAGAAAGATTTCCCAGTTTTTCTCTTCGATCAGCATATCAATCATTGCTTCGGCACTTGATTTTTCTTCCATACGTCCTCCTTTTAAAACGAAGCCCAGGCGGGAGAGCGATTTCTCGCCCCCGGACCCCGCCCGGGCAAATAAAAAACCACGCCTGGGCGAACACTCAGTGCCGTGGTATCGCGTTATGACGGGTCCGGTCGTCATCGTTTTCATCTCACAGACAATATATCCCATAAATACGGAAGCGTCAATAGGGCGTTTTACCGTCTGTGCCCGACGGTAAATAATTTTTAAGAAACTTTTACCCGCCCACCGGGCCCCTCGCCGGGGGCCCGGTTCCGGGGGTGTGGACGTGGGCCCGGATCTTTTTACTTAAACATGGTTCCAATTACTGAGGATGTGTGGTATAATATTGGGATGAAAAACAACGGCATAAGAACGATCATCGCGGCCTGGAAGTGCCTACGATGCGAGAGGGCTTGGCCTGTTCGGTCATCCAAAAAGCCGAAAAAATGCGCCAAATGCTCGACTTCGCTTTGGGACAAACCCAGGGTCGGCCGATGGCCTAAGAAGTAGACGTTCCTTTTCCACCTTCCCAAACCCCTTTTTTAGAGGGTTTTGTAAGATGGTAGGCTATGGTCGAAGAACAAGACCCGTGCCCCGAGGTAAAACAAGTCCCGGGGACACGGGTCTTTTTTTTACGTCTTTTGGATCGCGTCAAAGCCATTCAACCCCGAATTTTACTTTGATGTAGTTTTGTAGCATTGTTATAACCCCGGAAATTCCAGCCGCCAATGCCGCTTCATCGACGCTGATTTGCAATCCGGCATCATCAACAACGCCATTCGCCTTTTTAATGAACACAAGGGCGACCCCGAGTGCCCAGGGGACAAGACGTTTAATCGCCTTTTTCAGGGCGATATTGAACAACCACTCTTTTGCGCCGTCCACAATTCCCATTTTCAGCCTCTTTCCTTCCGAATGTCGGAAGTTTTATTTTTAACTTCAAAAGTGGAACAACCTTCTTCCACGCCATATCCCACTTCATGCGTCTTTTGGGAGTTCAATGTGAGGCATGTCTTTTTTGCCGGCGGAAAAATTACCGCCCCAAACCAATCCCATGTCTCGGCAAAGCAAACCAAGCGGCCGGTAATCCTCATCGGACCAGCTTATTTTACCACCGACCAAAACTGCCACATCAATCGCGCGGGAGGGGTAGTAGTTGTGATTTGATTTATTTTTCACACCGTCAACCCATGTGACGATTCGTCCCTTCGTTGTCCTTCCCTGGGCGTAAAGTATTTGTTGTTCTTTGACGGATCGGTAGGTGCAAGTCAGAATCAGTTCATTCCCGGTTCTCTCCCGGAACCGTTTCTTAAAGAGCGGCCACATCGCCTTGAGTTGACCTTTTGCATCGGCAATATCCCTGCTAATGCTCTTATTTAACGGCTCGGCCATTGTTCTTTTTCCGCCCTTTCTTGACATTCACGACATAGCCGTTCCCCTGGCTTTGCATCGGAGACTATATCGCTTTTAACGTCTCCCGTTTCGCTATCGAAAAATCTCTTGCAAGAATAGCATACGGGAAAGCTGTTTGTCATTTTTGGCCGGACACGAACTTCCATATACCGATCAACGCGCTTCCCATTGCCGCAAGTGAGGCCATGAGCCCAACAAAAACGACGGGGGCCCGCCTAACAGAATCAATCGACTTCGACAGCCCATTCACTTGTTCGGTCAATTTTGCAACCGCCTCATGCGTCGATGATATTTCTCTCCGCAAGTCATCAAACCGCGATGATTCCCCCATCGCAAAGTCCGTCTGCCTATCAAGTGCCACGTCAAGCATTTTTATTCTCGCCTCCATCACGTCGATTCTTGCGGACATCTGATCGAACACTTTTGTTAAGTGAAAACTCCCAATGTTGTCCTTTTCAACCATCTCATGTCCCTGCCCCGTCAACGCCGGCCCGGTTGGTTTTGGCGTTCTCGTTCCTGAGCGCGTCGTAACGGCTGATCTCGTTCAGCGCGAATTCGTTCTGCCTCTCAACGACAGCCTCAATCATTTTCAGCCTCTCTTTCAAGAGGCCAACGTCGTGCGAGAAACCTCCTATCGCCTTCCAGACGTGGCTCTTGTATGGGAACTCATCCTCCGTGTCGGTCATGGGCATTGATGTTTCCGATACTCCTTTGTGCGTCGGCTCTAGCGGATTCAAGTATCGCATTCCCAACATTGACTTGGTTCGCAACCTTATCAGTCGAAGCGGCCGCCTGTCGGATCATCTGTGCGTTCTCGATCAAAAGGATCGGCAAAAACTCAATCGCACATCCGAACTTATCCACGGTCTGATCCGACTGCGGGTTCTTCCCGTAGAGATGGGTCCAAAACTTGCATTTCTTTTCGATGCACGGTCCCCGAAGCAGAGGGCATGTTGGCTCCTTGGATTCTCCAAACACAATCAGTCCTTGGTGCAGATGATGATGTCGGCATACGCAAATCCGCCGGACGCCGCCGCTGTGGACCCCGTGTTGCCGTGGTTGTGCGCAGCCCCGCCACCTGTGCTCCCTGTGACCTCCGCCGACACAATTCCGTGAGTCCCATCCCCCGTATCTTCGACAACGTTGTTAAGGTAGTTATTCGCTCCGATACCGTCCCCGGAGGAAGCGATCTGTGTATGCGTATGCGCCGGCATTTCATTGGTCGTTAAAGTGAAATTTCCGGTCGTGTGCGTGTGAGCCAACGTCGACGAAGCAGCCACACTTCCGCCAGTTGTTCCGCCCGTCGTCCCGGCCGTGACTACACGCAAGAACTTGTCGTTGGCCGAGACCGCCGTCCATCCGATAGGTGCGGATGCCTGGTAAAAAACCATCGCTGTTCCGGATGGGATAAGAGTCCCTGCCTCCTCCCACGCCGTCCCGGAATCCCGCTGGATGGTGTTGGACGTCGTATTGATGTAGAGACGCCCCGCATTCCCAAACGCGGGACGTGCGGCAGTTGTCCCTTTTGGATTGTCGGCTATCAGGGTAGCCCGCGCCGTCACAGCATTAGCATCATCCAAAACGGTCTGCATGAAAGCGGAGACAGAAACGGCGGACGTGGGGACGTTCGAGACTGCGACGGGGTTTCCGCTTGCGTCAAAACCGAGGACCATGTTTGCCCGACTGTCTGCCCCAGGGATTGTAGTCGAAGCCGAAGTCCCCGCCTCCGTTTCAGGAAGTTTAAGGGCCCTTTCCATCGAATCATCAAGCTGTTGGGAAACCATTATTTGATGGTCGAATGCGTCCTCATGCGTCTCGGGGTAAAACGCCCCCTGGTTCCTTACGTCGGTTTCTTGCGTCAATGGGCGAACTCGACGGATCGTAAGGGCGTAGCCGGAAGTCAGGTTTCCGCCTGTTAATGTGACATTCCCACCGCCGCCTGACCCGACCCCGGACACGGTATAATCGACATCCAGCGTAAGGATAGTCTCCACCCCCGCGGTGTCCGCCCAGGTGACAAGAAGGTCACTTGATGCAATTATCCTAAAAGTGTATGGGTAGACAGACGTTGCCCCATTACCGACGTAATCATTTCTTGAAACCTCAGAGGAGATTGTCATTTTTCGTCACCGCTTCTTTCCGACAAGAGCCCGCCAGGCCCCCTCAATGGGGTTCTCTGGTTCTTCTTCTCCTGTCATCCAATCATAGATGTATTCCAAAGTGATCCACGTCTGCCTTGTCGGTAACTGTGCGAAATATCCGACGGTGTTGACAATGTTTTTTATGTCCGATTCAGTCACTTCTTCTTTTTCCTGTGTGACAAGCCCGCGCAATACCTTAGCAGACTTCGTAAGGGAATTGATGGATTCATAAGCTGGGGACGGCTCATACCCCGACCGCTGTAAGCCGGAGACGATATCCCTTAACAATATCATTGTTTGGAAAGGATAATAAAGCTCGTTCTCGGCAATCCATTTGGCGGGATCTTCGTCATCCCCCGGGCCGCGCCCTCTTATGATTTCTTCCAAGACGGCGGGGAGAAACCAAATTAAGGCCGCAGAGGCGACCAAACGTGGGATATCTCCGTCAAGCTGAAATTCTCTTGCTGTTTTTAAGAACTGGTTGAACTGCAATGAGGCTTGAGAATAAAACATGGTGAATGTTTTATGAAGTTCACTCCCCGTTTGAATTCGAGCGAGATCCATGACGTCGCCGGCGGATTGTGTTTCGCGCACGACCTTATCCGCATAAAGAACCGCAGAGGCGTCATCCGCTTTTTCAATCCCTTCCACGTTTCCGTCCAAGGCTTTTTGGTAGGCCCCCATCCATGTCGGGACAGACGTTGCCAAGTCCATAAACCCTATGAAGTAAAAGAATGATTCGCGGGCTTCGAGTGTGTAAGCGTCAATGGCCCCGAGAGGGCCGCTCCCCGTCCCCGCAATGCTCAGTTTTCTCATCGCGTCCCTTACGTCACGATCAAAAGAGGTCGTTCTGTTTGCCATTTCGGAGGACTTGGAAGAGATGAACTCCCATGTTTTCCTTATGTCTGCCCCTTCACGGAAAACGTCGCGCAATCCCTTCGCGGCGTATTTTGGGCCAATCTCTTTTATGGTGTTCAAATACCCCAGGGATTGAGAAATCCCGGACGTGAATCGGAGGCCGAGGTTTACAACCGTGGCCCCGTTTCGTGCCCGCCTCAAAAGCCCTTCCATCCATGAAACGTGGGCACGTGTCCTGTCTCCGGCAATCGTCCGAATCCATTTCTGGATCTCATCAATGGACTTGTTCCCCGCCGCCGACTGAATGGCTTCCCGGACATTTTCCCCGTCCACAATCCGGGACACATCAATGACAGCTTCCCGGTAAGAAAGGTCGTGAATGACGTTCTCTACGTGCTGTGACAAGACAGAAAGGTTTAGAAGAAGCGGCTTCCCGCCCGTGTTCGTCCGTGCGATTGTGTGCCCGTGCCGTGTCATTGCTTTTGCCCACTGCCCACCGAACAAGTCCTGGACGGATTCAGCCTCAGAGAAAACCCGTTGACGCCAGCTTTGACGGCTATCAAATGAAATGGGATAATAGCCCCCACGAAATTCACCAAATTGCGTTTTCACAACAGACGCTTGAACCTTTTCGGGGACCCTTCCGCTTATCTTCCTTTCAATGTCTTTTACCATCGGCCAGTAGGAATCAATGAAATCCCAAATAGACTGGACGGTGGTCCAGTCTTTCTGGTCGAGGTGTTTTAAAATAGCCTCGACCTGTTGCGGGGACCACTTGTATCCGCGCATGAGCGCGTCGCGGTTGTATTCGTTCCCCCAGTTAAGGGCCACCGATAAGATTGTGGCTTTGTTTAGCGTCTCCCCTATTTCAGGGACGGCGATCTTTTTGTAATACCATCCGGCCCGTTCGCTCTTTTTGTAGGCCCCGAATATCTCCCGAAGGCGAACCGTAGCCCCACGCATCATTTCGGCTTTTTTCGCTTTTGCGTCCAGGAACGGGACCCACAGGTTTTGGAATGTCGCCCCGACAGGATTCATACCGTCAAGGAACTCAAAAAAGAATTCCATCTTCGTATGGCTTGATACAAAGTCAGCCGCGACTTCTTTTGCCTTATCATAAACGCCACTCACAAGAGGGACTTTGCTGTGGTCCCCTTTATGGTTTGCCTTGATTGTGGAGACAATCTCGTTCTGGGCCGCTTCTACGTCCCGGTGTTTTTTGTTCGCCAGAAGATCCGTTTTCATGTTCGCCAAATGGGAGATTGTTTCTACGGCGTCATTCAGTTCTACCAGTTCCCCATATGGGGTGTCTTTGTAAGAAATGCGTCTGGCGTCGTTCAGAATCGCATCTGGGATGTTGACATCGAACCCAAGGCTGTTCTGTTCGTTGACCCATTTCAAGAGTGATTTCCGTCTGTCAATCTCCCGGAGAGAAACGCTTTTCCTGAAATCATATCGGTCCAGCAATCCGTCAATTTGTTCCAGGTATTGCCCCCCGGCCTTCCCGATCTTGTTCCGAACGGCGTCATCCTCAAACCGCTTGAACCTGTTGACCATCGAATCAATTTCATCTTTCGCATCGACGGCCGCACGGTAAAGCTCATGGTTTAACCGCTCCCGAAGTTTGGCAGAGAAGGCTTTTTCAATGTCCCCCTTTAACATGGCCTCAATCGCCTCACGGGATTCCTTCGCTTCCGTTCGTTGGTAAGAAGAAGGATAAATGTCGCGCGGGGCAAGTGTGGCAATATGGCGGACGGCCTGATCCCTGACAGCCTCAACGCTCGGGACAGGGCGGGTAACGCGACGGACAACTTTCTTAAAAGTGGCGAACTTGTCCGACACAAGGAATTCCATTTCCTTTTTGAGAAGTTCCGCCCTCTTATCATTATGGACTGCCTTCATGGCTTCTTTCGTTATCGTCCCATCAAGGCGCATGTCTCCGAACTCTGACCGCATCTGTTCATCAACGTGCTGGGCAATGATCGACTCTTTTGGACGGATCGTCTCCAACGCCGAAAGAAGCTCATGCCCAGTGTTGAACCCAAAGAGCAAAGCCGCCTGATCCGGGTGGAGTCCCCCCTCCGCCGAATAAACGAACGGACGCGGGAGCTTCTTTAGGAACTCTTCCCCATAGGTTTCGACAATCGCCTGTTTGGACAGTTTTATTTTCTGCAAACCTTCCGGCAGTGGCTCTCCGTTTGGGAGCTTCCCACGTTGAAGCGCATATAAGGCGACGTATTCTTTCCGTCCGTCAACCTCAGCGGACACCTCGGCCTCCACCTGGGATTTCCTTTCCTGGTAAATTTTCGTCTGTTCACGTTTTGTTTCGGCCGCAAGTTTCCCGGTTAGTTCATCTTCCGCCTCTACGCGGACATCGGTTAAATCGCTGACGTATCTCTTTGCCTCAGCGTCAGTCATTCCAACCGATTTAGCGTCAGAGAACAAGGGCAATACATTTAATTCGTCCCGGGCGGCGTCAATTTCTTCTTGCGAGGCAAGCATCCTGTCAAAGATCCGTCGAACCTCTGGATTCAAAGTGACATCAAGCTGTCTGATAGACCGATAAACGGTCAAGAGCCATTCACGGAAACGGGAGAAAACGCCGCGGAGAGCCTGGGAAGGGGCCTTCCCTTCATGGAAATAGGCCTCCCACCCGCGAGCAATCTGCTCATGCTGTTCCGTTGTCAGCGATCCAAATGATTCACTTCCAACCCACGAAAGGAGGGATTCAGCGTCTTTGATAAATTGAATTTGCTCGTTGTTCAATGTCGCGGCGTCTTTCGTTTTTACAATATCGTAGTCCTGCCCCATTGACTTCGTGAACACATGGGAAAGCTCGTGGAGCAATGAGGAAGGGTCGGCCCCTGAAAACAGGTCGATGTTTATGGCCGTGTTCCCGAATCGGACCTGGGCTCGGGGGGACCCGCCTTCCTGGGCCTGGAACAATGGCTGTCCCTGTGAGACACTCTCACGCATGGCGGGGGTGATGTCGAGGGAGTGGGCAGATACCCCCTCCCCAATTTTCGTTTCCCCAACCCGCCCGTCCCATTTCTTCGTGTATTTGTTCAGGAACGCGGGGATGATCTTATCGTAAAACCCGCGCATCCCTTCGCCGCCAACTTTGAGGTCGAGGCCAGAAAGGCTCCGAAGGCCGTTTTCGTTCGGCGTTTGCTCCATTATTTTCTTGGCCGCTTCCTTGCCGATGTAGTCGGGTAATTTTTCTGGCGTCACACCTTCTTGGTCTATAAGGCGTTGATGGTGGACGGTCCCGCGCTCTCCCTTGTTGGCGATAAGCCGTTGCGTCTCGGGATTATAGTGAACGGAATCCACTTGCTTTGACAGGTCATACCTCTCCGCCTGTTGCTCCCCCGTCGTCCACGCGATCCCGTCGTAGCCGTTGTCCACGGCGTAACGTAAAATTCGCTTTAGACTTAAACCTACCCAGGCGTCTGTTTTCCCGACAAATGGTGCTGGAATGTAACTTGTTTGCTTTGAATAGCCTTTTTGTTGTAGAATCTTCGTATGCCAGTTGACAATATCTGTCGGACTTGCGGAAAAACCTTTACCGTTCGGCCCAGCCGAAGCGCGGCTAAGTTCTGTTCTCTGCCCTGCCGAAAGATCGGATTCTATCGAGCCTGTGTCTGTTGCCGAAAGGCGATTTGGGTTTACCCGGGTTCCGCCACTCGTCGAGGGAAGTTCTGTTCCCGAGAGTGTTACATTAAGATCGCCGGGTGCGCGAGACAGGCTCACATGATAAATGCTCTCCGGGGAAAGCACGCCCACAACTTCGCGGGGTGTCAGATCGCTTGCCTTCATTGCCGGAAGAAGTTCTACATCGCGCCCTGCCTTAAAACCACTCGCAAGTTTTGCTCTAAGGTCTGCGCCGACCTTGCGCGTCGCCGCGACAATCCGCTCCGCTACCGCCAAACGATGATCGGCGGGAAGATCACCAAGGACCATAGACGTATTGCCGAACAAACTATTGGTCGCCGCCTTCTTACCTCCGAACTTGTTCACCACATCAACGGGAAGATTCGAGACAATAGCCGATCTAATTTGATCGTGGTTTCCAAGGGCCAACACACCACCATCCACAACATCGAACGGCATCATGGACGCCGACTCACCGTTAAAGACATCCTTGGCGAGTTCCGTAATGCTTTGTGGCTTGGTGATTTCGCCTAAAGCCTTCTTGTTAGCCTGACCCCAATCGCTCTGGATCTCCTCAAGGAACAAAACCTTCTTCCCGTCCGCCGTCGTGCGGTCGTTCATTCGGACGTGGGCGAGGATGTTGGGCTCGGCGAAGTGGGTACTTGAAAAATCTTTATTCTGAGTTTTTCTTATTCTTCCTTCTTCTTCTCCAAGATAGACACTGGCATCCATGTATTCCGGTGATGTGTAACGAACACGACCCGTATCATCCACCACGTCATACTCGTCGTTTTCGTTCTTTTCAATCCGCCATTTTTTTTGACTTTTAACAGGCAACGTCAGCAAAACCTCCCGGTAGTTCTCACCACCGGGCAGTTGGTAAGAAGAGAATTCCGTGTTATCGCGCACCTCTCCGTTTTTCGCTCGATCAATAAATTCGCGTTGCATGGACGGAGGCAGATCTCCCCATACATGTCCCTCACGTTCAGCAAGACCCCTCGCCTGAGTTTCATACCCGCCAGGGGTTAGAGGGGAACCTCCCTTCACCACTTCCGTAATCTCCACCTGGTTCTCTTTCAAGAAATCCAGAAGTTCAGACTTGGTGACGGTCTTTTTCCCGGCCAAGAAATCGTTGATCCCGGACCAATCGATCTCCTCTTGCTTAACCGCCCCGCCGCCGATGATGCCCTTCACCTGTTCGATGGGCGCGGAGTTCGGCATTTTAAGTTCAATCGTTTTTTGAAGTTGAGAAAAGAATATCGGCCCCGAGTCCGTTTGTGGGACTGCCGACTGTCTAAGGATGCTCGGGTTATTTGGGTCAAATGTCCCGGCGTTCCCTGTGGCGGATTTGATTTGATTTGGCGTGAATGCCACATATATCGTCGGGCCATCTTCCAAACCGTTCCATTTTACCGCCACCCCATCAATGCCGGTCTCCTCCATAACTGCTTTTACAACCTGCTCATAACTCCCGGTACCGCCATTAATTAAACTCCCAATCACATCCAAGTCTGACGTATTCGCCCCCTCAATGTCCAAGGCATTCTTCAATACGGAAGATTTCCCCTCATACGCGATATCTCCATAGTTGGAAAGAGCATCCGGATTCACATTGAGTAGGTTTTTGAAGATATTTCGGAGTTGGGTGTTTGTAATTGTCCTTTTGTTCGCATCACGGATTGGATTTTTTATCGACAAGTAGACTTCAAACAGACTAGGTTCGCTGTCGACTTCTTGCCCTTTGCGCTTGACAGCGTAGGCTTTTGCAATTTTAACATCATTGGTAAAATAAAACCCCTTCCCTTCTGTTGTCCCCTGGGCCCCGATTTTACCAGCATCAAATATATCAAAAGAATTCGGGCTCCCATGGTAAACCACTAAAGGCTTACCTCCTTCGGACATGGGTTTGCCATTTTCGGTAACGACAGAATCACCGAACCAATTTTTAAACTCTTTGGTTTCTGTTTGCGGGGGGACTTCTGACTGTCGGAGAGTGCGGAAATCAGGGACCGCTTTCGCGGCCTTTCGTCTTATTTGATTTTTTTGATCGCTTTTAGGGCTTCGATCACGAACCGACTCTGGAATGAGTCCGCGTTCGGATTCTGTGGTTTCACCGATGGCTGATTGAACTTCTGAGGCACTGATTTTTCCTTCTTGGAAGAGCTTGATCGTTTCATTGATAATCACCTTCCTTATCTCAGCCTCATTATAATCCTTTCCAGCCAATTCCGCAACACCTACCATTTTCTGGTTTCCAAGACCACGGGAATTGTCAATCAGGAATACATTCCCAGGATCTTCCTTTGCCAACGTCAAAGCGGTTTCGTATGAGCCCCGGTGGAGCTTTATGTGTTCGGAAAGAGGGACGGTCCTGACATCTTCACCAGAAATCAACCTTCGCATAACCCCGTTGACCCATGCGTCCACGGGGTCTCGGTAGACGTAAAGAACCGTCGGGGAAAGCCCCTTCTTTTTAAGCGCGGCTATTTCCTTTTTTGCTTTGCCCACATCTGAGAGGTTTGAATCAAGGATCATCCCGGCGTCATTTTTAACGTCAAGATTCATGAGGTCAATGGTGGACGACTTCCCGGACCCTGAGCCGCCGGCCATGAGAACCACGTTAAGTTTCCCGCTTTTAATCGCTTCATCCTCGACCTGTTTCTGATAAACGCGCCGGAGAGCCGAAGCCGGCTCATGGAACGCTGGCGTATTTAGCCCATTGAACCCAACGGGCTCAAAATAGGTTCTAAATTTATCCGTTGCGACGGTGTTCCCGTTCCCCTTCGCGTAATCAGAGAGAATTTCAGGGGCAAATTCTTTGGCGTAAGCGACAGCCTGTGTTTCCGCGTTCTTGTCGGATTGATCGAGCCTCTCATTCGGGGTGAACGCCGCATCAAATTCCGATTGAAATTTCGCCCCTTCCCCTGTGACTTTGGGAGTGGATTCGGGAGCCACCATGGAAGCGGGGCGGTTTATTTGGATGTTGTCCTTCTCGTAAAGTGAAAACGCATCTTCACCAAGGATCTGCGCCCGGCGTCGATATCGTTCAGCGACCAAAACGGCGTGAGCGTCCGCCTCGGTCCCGGTCAATCCAATCGCCTTCGCTTTCGATTTGAAATCATCGAACACGCGCCCTGCCTGTTCGACCTCGGGCTTTCTTTCCTCCGCCGACTTTCCCATCTCTTCGGAAAACGATTTCAATTCATTTACGGTCATATCCCCCGGGTTAAACTTGACGTCGTTCGAGAGGTTCCCATAGTGAGGAGTCCCAACTACTTTTTCGGCCCACACTGAGGTCGGGATCTTAACGTATCCACCCACAGATTTCGCGTTATCGTAGGATTCCGCCGCGTTGACCGATTTGGCGAACTGACTGGGGTCGATGTTCTCCCCCTGGAAATAAGTCTCAAAGGCGTCAATGGGGATCAAAATATCCTGGACATTTGACCCTTTTGTGATCGCCTCTACATGCTCTCGCGTGGCCTGGGGGAGGCGTTTACGGGTTTCCGTCGCTTCAATGGAGTCTCCCAGGGCCATGTAGAAATCACGGACCTGCTGTGTTTTGCGTTCCGCAATCCTGTTCCCAATCCCGGTCGATATCCCCCCGGGGGCCGTTGTGGCAAGGGCCGACGCCGCCCCAACGATAAAAGAATCCCCAAGTTCCTTTAAAAACGTCCCCCAGTTGAAATCCGAAGTATCAACCCCTGTCACGCGGGAACTCGCCGTCTGCATGGCCTGGGCCCAGACCTCCTCGTTCCCTTCGCTCACGCCAGTCATAAACACATCCTTGGCGATTGTTTTGACCGTTTCGAGGAACCCCTTCTTCACCGCTTCTTTCCCAAACTTTTTCGCCAGTTTTTCAGCAAGGCCGAATGTCCCAAACCCCTCAGTCCAGACCTCGACGGCACCTTGCGTAATGGCGTTCAACGCCTGATTGTAGGGGTCAGCATCGGACGCCGCTCCCTCTTTGAGTGCCTCCGACCCCTGTGAAACGCCCGCGAAAGTGAGCCCAAGAGCCGGGGCCCCGGCAAGAGCCGACCCAACAAATACCGCCTGTTGGGGGAGGTTCGCCGCCACCTTGAAAGCGGCGATACGCCCGGCCCTTATCGGGTTCCCATTCACCAATTCATTCGTTATGGACTCTTCAAGTTCAATAGGGGAGGCTTTCTTTGCAAACTCTTCCCAATAACGGGTCACGTCGTTGTCGAGGTATCCGTCCGGGACTTTCGCCTGTTGCCCGCCAGTGGCCTTTGCGATGATATTGTAAGGCAGTGCGTAAAGGGAATAAGCCAAGGCGGGGCCGCGCCCAATCGTTTGCGCCAAAGAGCCTAAACCACGGTGGTAGAGCGTCTTCCCGAGGCTCCGTATCATCCCATCGTCTTTGACAACCTCTTCTACCCTCGCCAAATTACGCATGTCATCCATAACAACGCTGGCGCGGAACGGGTCGGCGGACCCCCAATCGGACGTGATGGGGGCCGTTTTGGCAAGGACTTCATAATCTGAATTGTCCCTCCGAATGTTTTGCTGGAACGCCTGGGCCTTCTTTATTGCCAAAGACGGGTCAACGCCTGTCCACGTCGAAATCTTGATAGCCTCGGCGGCCTGTTCGGGGGGGATCGACTTCCCGGCCTCAATAGCCGCGGCGTTCGGCTCTTGTTTTATGGCGTCATTGGCAAACGCATCAAACCCTTGATTTTGGTCAGAATCAGATCCATCCGCGAACTCTAGGAATGACTTCATTTAGTCAAGACCTTTCTTAAAAGGGCACGATCCCCCTGTTTGTATGCAATATAGGCGTCTTTCACCTGTCTGTCGGTCGGGGTTATCCCGCGGGACTTGAACCACCCGCGGATTTGATTCCCCTCAGACTCCGGGACTTCGACGTCTGCCCCGACCTCCATAGACACAAAAGGCTTTTGTTTGTTGCTGAAAAGTCCGCTCACGGTCCCCTCATCAAATACAGCATCGTCAATCAGGCTTTGCATCTCTTCCTGCGTCGGCTTCCGCTTGTTCTTATTCGTGAAATCGTCGATGGCGATGGACGCTTTGTTTTCCGCCCGGGCGTAAAGCCTGAGCTTCTCCCCTTTGAGCTTCCCCTGGGACGCCGATGGGATCATTTTCGCCAGGACAAGAGTGTTTTGGAGCCGCTCCTCAAAAGACATGGTAGACTGGGTGGGAGAGCTTTTCCCTGACCGGGCCCCATCCGCCGCATCATTCCACATGGATTCAGCGCGGTTCCTGTGCGCCTTGTCAAACTTCGACCAAAACTTAACCTCGAATTCATGCCGGGAGAGCTTCCCGATGGTGTCCGGGCTCCCCCTGTATTGGTCCAAGAAATCCAACCAAGCCTCATCGTCGTTCGGGCCGTCGGACGCCCGCTTGTCCAAGGCGTCCCGGTATTCCGTTGAAAGGTCCGCCCACACGCCCGGGGGGACAGAATACCGCGGTTTTTTGCCTGGACTCGCGTCAACGTATTTCGCCGCCTCTTCGTATAGGGAATTTTGATAATCTTTTTCAGCCACCTTCTTTAAGTTCCACCCTTCACGAACACGGTCAGAAACCGCATCTCTGAGCTTGGGGTCGGACACGTCCTTCGTTTTCGAGATGGCCTCCGTCAGGGTTTTCGCTTCACCAAGGATTGAATCGGAAATGCGCTGTGATTCACCGCGCACCGAACCCTCTTCCAGAATGGACACAGCCCTTTTCGCGTCATCCGCCAAAGAGAACCCTTCCTTGTTCGCATCATAATAAGCCTTTGCAAGGCGGTCATCCCCCCCGGCAAGCATCCGTTCCAAGACGGCCATGTGGGTTTTGCTCTCGACCTCCCGGAGCTTGTTTGATGTCCATTCAGGCGGTTTCCCGTTCCTGTCCGCAAAATCAGCGATTGCGGCCCGCTGTCTTTCGATTGAGAGGCCAATCCGCTCAGGGCTCCCAAAATTGATCGCCGCGGCGTCACGCTCCGACGCTAAGTATTCGTCCGTGACGGAATTGGCGTAGTTGATGCTCTCCGTCGCGACGTGCCGTTGGACCGTCGAGTTTATGCTGTCGAATCGTTTTTGAGAAAGCTCACCAAAAAGCCGCTTCTGTCTGTGTCCGCTGAGGCGTTTCGAAATATCTTCAACGCCTTTTTTCCATTTGTCAGCGACATATTCCGGGGCCGAAAAGACATCGCGCCCCTTCTTGGAAATGATTCCGTCTTTGGCGTCGTAAAGGAGCCGCGTTTCAAGGTCAGAAAGATCTTTGTCGGCGATAAGAATTTGTGCCCTATCGGCCTTTTCAGCTTCGGATGAGACGATTTTTTGAGCAAGGTCAAAATGTCGTGATTCGATTCCCCCGCTTGCCACCCCTTCCGGTAATTGACTGATAACACGGACGTCCGGGACTTGTCTTTCCTGGACGCTGTTCCCTTCGTATCTCGGCACCGTCGGCATACAAAATCACCCCTTATCTTGAAGAACTTGCGATTGCACCAGTTTGAAGCGTTCCGCCCAAGATGCTCCCAACAATCTGATTATTCCTCCGCGCTCTTGAAAATGCGGCCCCAAGACGGTATTGGTTCGCCTCGACCCTGTATCCGAAGGCTTCAAGCCATGCGTTGTTCCTGATCGTTACCGCATCTTCGGCGGAAAGGGCGGCGGTCTCCTCTTGAATGTCGAGCGGGGTCCCGGAGTCAAGGGCGACATTTTGCCCCGCGTATGAAACTCTCTGAGCCCCAATGATCTGCTTTGTCTTTGTTTTCAGCTTTTGGACATCGGCCTCCCCGCGGCGTTTCGCTTCCCGCTCTTTAATCTGAGACATGGAAATATTGAACCGCGCCTGGGACTGAGCGAATCTGTCCTCGGCTTTTGCCTGCCGTATCTCGTTGCCGACTTTAAGGGCTTCCACCCCAATCATTGTTAGCATTGACGCCGAACCCATAAATTACCCCCTTCCAAACGGAAGAATTCCAGTGGGAGCCACCGCCAAAACAGATATTGGGAGTGGATCAACCTGCCTTAAAAACAATCGCCCGTGTGAATTCCATCCGCTTCGGATGTTCACGTCTATTGTCCCTGTCTCAAGTTCAGGCGGTGAATCGTAGTCCTCCGCTTCCCGCGTTTTGAACTCTGTGAGGTTTTCCAATGGATCGACAGTATCATCAAGAGGAGGCTCCGTGCCGGCCCAACCTCCCCGCGAGGATTCGACAAACACGGTCAACCCGGAAACCAATTTCTTTTTGTCCGCCATGGTCTCCCCCCCCGGGGTGTCAATATCCAGGGTTTCAAGGTCCGAAATGTAAGGGAGTCCGACGTGGACAACGGCGTAAGGGTGGTCGAGTGTCGCCGTGCCATTTGCCACCGTCACCGCCGTATAACCATCATCGTTGGGGCTTGCCACCACGAACCGATCAGCGAATACGGAAAGAGTTTCTCCTTCCAAATGCCATAGGCCCCCAAGCTGGTCGACGGCCCGCGCCCAATCGGTCGTAGCCGTCGTTCTAAGAGACGTTGGGACCGTCCTGTTCGGGGTCCCGGTGACGATCAAGCCGCTTGTATACCCCTGGATGGTAAATCTGATTAATTCCCCATCGGCCCCGGTGAGGTGGATCTCGTTCCCGACATCGGAGGCGGTGAAGAAAGACGCGCTCGAAGTGAGGGTAATTGTTTCGTCGTAGGCCCAAGTAGTCCCCCCGGAGAGCGTCATCGTGTGGGACAGGCTCGTGTTCCGCCCATCATAAGACAAGGCGCAATCCATGAAAACGTTGTCAATGACATCCTGGACAGACCTGGAATACATTCGCTCAATATACCTTTTTGTGGAGCCGTTGATCGTCCTCTCCACGACGGTGTAAAGGGAATCCTCTACCCCTTCGGGGATCGCGCAAACCTGCTCAAATGTCCCGTCGGTGTCGTGCCTGTGCCAGGCGATCAATTGGTGTTCTTTCACGTAGGTGAGCCCCAAAAGGGTCCCGTCGGAGCGAACAACCCAAACGATTGAGTTTGGGGTCTTTTGGTAAGCCCAATCCCTGACGGTGTATCCGTCAAAAAGATGTGTCGAGAAAATCGTCAAGTCATTCCCTCGGTATCCGTCTATCTGATAGTCAAAACCATAATCGCGGATAATGGTCCCCCGGGCCTGGACGTACAAGGCACTCGAATCAATAAGAATAGGGGACAGCTCTGACGATCCGTGATAAGACTGTTGACTCGCGTTGATCGCTGTCGGAGTGAGGATTCCGTCCGCGTCCCCATTGATAACCCATTCGGTCCCGCTTGTGAGTGCCACCAGACGCGAAAGTTCAACAAGGTGACGAACCTCGTTCACGTTTTTCCCGACGAGGGAGAACGTCACCGCATCGTCGGCCTGAATCGGAGTCCGGCTTGTCATGTTGTGGAAATTCCCCGTCTGAGAAGTCCATATCTTCTCGGGGTTGTTGTCCGTGTTCGCAAAAGTCAACCGTTGCTGAGAATAAGCGACCGTGGACGGGTAGTCCCCAGTCGCGTTGAATGGGTTCCGTGCTGTCGGTGGTGTATCGGACGTATCCGGGACAATCCCGTCATTGACAAAAGAAGTCCCAATGGCCGTTCCAATGAACCCTGGGACACCGTTCAGGACAAGGTAGATGTTGTATTCGGCGGCCCCGGACGCGGCCACCCATGTGATGGTATGGGCAGTCGATGTCGTGGGGGCGGCAAGGCTCCCCTGTGTTTTCGTGGCGGCAAGGCTTTCTTCATACGTCTCACTCGCAACGGCGGTCACGTGGTAAGTGTAAGAGATGGCCCCCGCACTCCCTGAGACGGCGACCCCTGTGGGAGCGGCCTGTGATGGGGCAAAAGTGATTGTCGCCAAAGCCCAAGACGTATGTCCCGTTCGAGTAAGCTCCCGCGGGGCATAGTTCGGATGGACAATGGTTATCACGTCGGCGGATTGTGCGATTTGGAGCGATTGCAGGTCGGCTTCCACGTAAGGGGTCGATATTTCATACACCCGCGCCGCGGTCCCCCCAGTTGTGTAAGCCCCGAACGCTGTGCTGTTCACGTTCGTCCCGTCCATGTATTGAAGCGTGAAAGTGTTTGCCGCCACCCCCGCGACCTTAAACCAACGCGCGTTCAGTTCCGTCATTCCGCCAACGGAAGAGATATACACTTCCTGCCCGTTTGAGAACCCGTGAGCATTGCTCGTTATTTGGCATGGGTTCGCCTGTGTGGCCCCCGTGATGTTCTTTTCGGTCTCCCGGACCTGGGCCCCTTCCCTGAAAACGCGCATGTAAAGGTTCCCAAATTCGAGAACATAGGTCTGTGTCTCGTTGAAGATGAATGGGAGGAGCCGAACGGTTTTGGTTGAATCTTTGACCTCCGCTATGAACTCTGTTCCCGGGCGATTAAAGACACCCCCGTGCCTGGCGACGGCGAAGTTCCGGCACTTCCTGAGCCCCGTCGCGTATTTTGTAAGGTCAACGCGCCCATATAGGGACGGGGATATTTCCCCGCCCGAGAAAGACCTTTGAATGACGGCGGTCATTCTCGCGCCCTCACAAATTCACTGTCCACTGGGACATCCATTTGTTCCTCATTCACCGACGTGGCCTGGGCTTTTTTAATCACCCCAATGTATCGACGTTCGGCGGTAACGGCCACATTCGTGGGGTCTCCGCGCGTCAGGGCAGGGGCGATATACCCGGCCAACTTGAGGGAGAATGCCATGACAAAATCAGCCGGATACCGAGTCGAATCCGTCTCGAAGAGCGTGTATTCGATTTCAGCTTCCTCTTGGTCGGTGTAAAGGAGAAGGCCGCTTTCGTCCCTGGCGACTTTGTACGGAACTTTTGATTCCCGGGTGTCATTCCTGACCCCGCTCAGGACGCGCCGGATCGTCACACAGTCCGATGGGACCCTGTAAGAATAAGCCCACTCATCCGTCGGATCTTCCTCGACAAGGGCCAGGGCGACAAACGACGTGGCGAACGACCACGGGAACTCCCGGAGAGATTCCTCAAGGGCCGTGTTGTAGAAGATTCGGCACGTCGAGGCCTCTGTACTTTGCTCCGTTTCGATGTTGACAATGCGTTTCGAGACGCCGATGTGGCTCAATGCCATGTTGCAAATGGACACCTTGCTGGCGACTGAATCTTCACTGAACACAAGGGCGGTCCCATCGGATTGCTGAGAAAGAGCGGTTCGCGCGGGGAGAATGACGTATTCGGAGGACGTATCGGGGTTTGTTTCCCACTCCGAATGAGACGCCACCTTGGCGGTGGTGTAATCCGTGATGATACGCTCTTGCCCGGCCCCGGTCCCGGAGAGGATCACAATTCGTTCCCCGACGTAATACCCCGCGACGGCGGACGCGCTTGAAGCCAAGGTGGACTGCGTTGCGCTCACACCCGCAAAAACCCCATACGTCAACGGTTTCAGGGCGGCGTCAAAGGTGTAGGCGGTCGGGACAATGACCACGTTCGACGTGCTGGACTTCCCACCGACCTCCCCGGCTTTGCAATCCGCCTCGCCGTCGGTGATAAGGACTTTATAGAGACCCGGGCAGTTTGTGGCGTCCACCTCGGCGGGCGTATTCGTGGCGGCGGCGGAAACCCCATCCTTGATCCATCGAATCGTGTGATTCGCAACGTCCCCTGTTTTAAATGCGCTTGCATTTGTGTCCCATGCGATATATGTACCGTAGAAGCTAACTCCGCGCGTTGACATTAAATCGCCCTCCTTTTAAACAACATGAAAGGGAATTTGTTTGTCGCGGGAGCCGCGGCGAACTCATTCCTCTGCCCGAACATTCCACCAAAGAAAAGACCGATTCTTGACCGCCAGTTTCTCATCATGCCTGGGTCACGACCGTGACATCTTGCTGATCGGCCCCCGTCGCTGTGAATTTGAGTTTAATGGAGTCCCCGTTCAAGTCGGCCGCCGAAAGGTCGATTTTGTATGACCCGTTCCCGACCTCTACGACCGCGTTTGTGCAAGCCGCGAACGCCGCCCCATTTATGCTCCGCTCCGCCGTCACAGTCAGGCCAGTGGCCGGCAGATGCGTTGTGCTGTTGTACATCGTGAACGGGAACGCCGAGAACGCCGTATTCTTCTTCATGTTGATTCGCCCACCGACCGTTCCGCTCAGGTTCCCTTGAACGTCAAAGAGGACATAATTCACATTCCCCAAGAGGCTCCCCGTGATGGTCCCATAAATATCGGCACTTCCACCACCACCGAGAGCTTTTAATCCGGCCCCGGCTGTTCCCTGGACAAGCATCCCATCCCCACCCGTTGCCCCGCCCTGGGACTGAATTCCGTGCCCAGTCGTTCCACCTTCGACATTCAGGCCGTTCCCGTTGCCATACCCAACAAGATGCAATCCATTCCCGTTCCCGGTCGTTGTGGCCTCGAACTTAACCGCGTCACCACCGCCGACGTTCGCCGCATGGATAGCGGGGTAACTGGAATTTACGGAGGAAACCGTGATCCCGGCCCCCAACCCATTCGAGGAGATGTTGACACCCCCATATCCCGTAATCGTAGCCCCGGCGGCTGTGTCCCCCGTTACGGTCAAAGCCACTCTCCCGGTAGCCCCGGCAATCGTCATCCCGTTCCCGCCGCCACTCGTTCCGCTGGCCCCAACAAGTTTAAGGCCAATTCCGCCGTTCGCTCCACCGACTCCCGCGGCCCCACCAGTAAACACAACGGAGTCACCGCCGCTCTGCGCCGCGCTCCCTGTCCCACCCGTTACGGTGAGTCCAGCCCCTCCGGCACCACCAGACGATCCCCCCGTGATGACAACCCCGGCCCCGGTCCCGGCCCCCGAGATCGTGGCTCCATTTCCGCCCGTCCCGCCCGTTGCCTTTAATCCCGCACCGGTCCCCTGCCCCGTGGTGTCGATCCCGGGAGCGTTTGTGGCCCCCCCGAGAGCGGATATCCCCGGCAAAGACTGTCCACCTTCGGCTCTTATCCCATAAGCCGTAAAAGCGGCGGCTTTGGCGTAAATCCCGGCCCCTCCGGTGGACCCGGCCTTCCCTTCAATGCCCCCATACCCAGACGCTCCGCAAACTCCAAGGATACCCGCTTGTGTCCCCGTTGCGCTGATCCCGTTGACCCCGGTAACATTGATCCCATCCTTGGAGGCCCCGGCCGCTGTAACCTTAATCCCATGGCCGCTTGTGGTAGAGATACTCAATCCATCCCCGGAAGTGGTCCCCCCGGCGATTGACACCCCGATCCCAGTCCCACTGGAAGATCCGGCAATGTTCTTAATTTCCAGAGCCGTCCCGGCGTTGTATGATCGGATGGACATTCCTGTCCCGGTAACGGTAGACCCGGTGGAAACAAGGAGGCCTGTCCCGGTCCCGTTCGCGGTAATATCCATCCCATCCCCGTTGCTCCCGGTGGAGCTAAAGATTGCCGCGGTCCCGGCATTGTTCACGACGTTCAGTTGTTTAAGGTTCAGCGTGGCGTTGTTTCCGCTTGTGGCGTTGCTGTCGATTGCCACCAGGTTCGCACTTGCACGGTTTGACGCATCGACGGTGAGAGTGTTCGCCGGCGTGGTGGACCGAACAAGCTGTGCGTTCCCATAGCTGGCGTGGGCCACGATGTCATAAATGTCTTTTGCCGTGTTGTCTACGAATTCGACTTCATAATCCGAATCCGTCAGGTTCGTCGCCCCAGTGACGCTGATAACAAGCTGTTTTGAGGAAGAGACGGAGAATCGCGCATCCGCAAACTGGAACTCATAGAGCCCCTTGTGGTTCGTGGCGTCAACCTCTTTAAATCGGCACTTGCTGGAAGTTGGGGCAGAATACGTCCCAAGGGTTGTGATCGTTTCGACGTTCGACGCCGCGACGGTGTAGATCGTAGCCGTGGCTTCGTTGTCGCAAATGGTGGAGATAATGAGCCCGGTCGTGGCATTGGTGAGTCCGGTCAAACCGCTCCCGGTCCGCGAGTCTTTGAGGATGAACCGAATGATGTTGGAGGTAGTCCCCCGTTTTATTTCTCTAGCCATTTATAAATCCTCCTCGGAAACTGTTGCTTATTGGGGATGTCACATCACTCAGCATTAAAGAAATGGAGGCGTTCGAGTTTGTGGTATCTGTCCAGCTTGACCCGGTAGTTGTCGATGTGTAATTAAAATTCTCCACCGTCCCGCTTGTATTAAAAAGGGTGAGATATCGGAGAGAATAGTAGTTCCCGGATGCGCTCGAACTACTGTCCGCGACAACGCGATAAGTCCCTGGGGGCAACACAACCTCCGTCGAAAGTCTTAATTCATTCGTTCGGGCGGAAGAGACCATGTTGTTGTCAGCCGTCACCTCTGTCCCCGATATCGTGTTGTTGTTCGTGTCTATGATTCTGCAACGCAGATCCCCGACGGGGGACCCCGTGATTATAAGGCCGACATGATACCCATATATTTTAAGTGGGGCCTTTATTGAAAACAGATTCCCGGCTGAACGGACCCCGTAAATCGTTGTAGTGGAGGACCTTGTCCCCCATATAAAAAACCCCACATCCGGCTCCGTGTCATCTTCCAAAACGAGAGAGAGCATCGGGATAGCGAATGCGACCACTGCGAAATTTGTTCGCGTCGTTCCGTCCGCCGCCGTGAGTGCGTTCACAGGGTAGGCCGAAAACGCCCCCACCGTCTGAGGATACGCTTCCAATGTCTGAGTTGTCCCGGCGACAGTCGTGAGGAGGACAACCGCGTAATAATTCCCAACGGTGAGCCCTGTCGTTGGAAGAGTTGCAAATGTGTATGTCTGAACACCAGCCGCCGGAGTAACGTCGATTGTCGCGTTTGCGTCATAGAGTGTTCCAGTCGGTTTTCCTGTTGTCGTGTCAACTGTCTCGATCCTGACTTGAACCGTCCCGGGTGTTGCCGCCGCGTTCCAGTTCAATCGAACGGATTTTATGTCCCCCGTTGACAACGCTTGCCACCTTGCACAATACCCTGTATTTAGCCCCGCCATGGCATACGTCACAAAAGCCCCGGCATTTGAATTCATAATAGAAACGCTTGGCCCAAACCGTGACCCCTTCATAAGAGGACATTCGCCTCAATGGCCGATTTAAGTTGAGCATTCGTCATATTTTCTGGAAGAATGCTGTTCGCCGTTGCGTATTTGTAGACCTTGAGGGCACACAAGACCAAAATTGCCTCCCTTGATATACTCCCGTCATTGGCTTCTCTTATGAGGTCAAGGACTTCTTGGATGGAAATTCGGTTCCCAAACCGACCAATTGTGATCATCGCGCTTTTTTCAGTTGAATCAAAATCTGAGACGTTCATATACATAAAATCCAGTCTCCATTTAAAAGAGTGTGGGCCTTCCACCCACCCGCCTCAGTTCGTCCCGAGGTCGGACAGACGCCTTAAATCACGTCTCTGCTGATCGCGCTCCCGCGCACCTTCTCTTTGCTGGCAGGGAACAATTCCCCTTTCCGAACTTCTTTCGTTTCGGGGACGGGGACTTTGGCGTCATCCTCGACCTTAACCATCCAGGTCTTAGAGAAAGCCTTTTCGTTGATCTGAAAGACATCCCCAGGCTTGCGCCGAGACCCGCCGTAATACCCGAGTTTAATTGCCCGTACCAACATGGGCTTAGTAGATGCTCAGGGAGTCAGCGAACGTCCCATCGTTTTGAACCATGCTCGCGGGTTGCAAGAACGCGGTCACGGTAACGGTGGGAGTGGTGCCACCCAGGGTGTAGTTCAGGCGAGTGTAGCGTTCGCCCGAAGTGTCCATGGGGACGGGGAGGACGAATCGCGCCCCCGCGGGGACAGCGGCGGCCCCCGAGTAGGTTTGGCTCGTCGCAACGGACGTCGGAGAAGAGAAGCTCGTGTTGTCGTCCATTTGGATCGCAAAGGCGAACGTGGGGGACGTTCCCGCCAAAGCGACATCAACGGTCACGACAGCAACAAGAGGCTCTCCGATCCCAATGTTTCGGTCACCGGTCAGGTCCACATAGTTCGTGGACGCGCCAGTGGCACTCAACGCCTGAGCCGCAGAGAAGTTCAGTTGGTTGTCAAGAATCATATTTTCATCTCCTTTATTGGTTGAATTAGGACACCTGGGATTCGGTCCCGAGGATCTGATCCACTGTGTGGATAGGAACTCCCAGGAACGACATTTGACCGGGGCGACCCAATTGTTGCAAGCCGCTCTGAATCTCAATGGCCGAGGTGTTTTTGTTCATCGCCTGGATGCGGAGCAAGGAAGAAGTCGTTCGCGCCATGTAAAACGCGGGGCGGACGGTTTCCAACTCCGGCAACAGGTCGAGGGCCTGGGCCATGTATTCGATCAATTTCACGGTGGACCCGGCGGTGTCGGCTTTGAGGGCCGAAACGTCGATGTTGGCGATCCGGGCGGCGTAACGCCAGTCCTTCACGGCCAAGCCGAGTTTCCATTGCCAGTGATCCTGATACGCCCGCATACGGTTCCCGGCGATCCCGGCGGTCGTTTCGACCGTCACCAAGCCCAAGTCCTCGTGCATCAAGCCGGCTTGGCTTCCTTTGGGATACACCATGAACACAGTTTCAGGGCTCCATCCAACCAACCAGATGGACGTTCCATCGCCACCAGTCACGGTTCCGGCGGAGATGATGTTTTGAGCATTCACCCCGGACAGGGAGTTGTACCGAGTGGCGAGGCCGTTGAATTCAGCAGGAGCGGTCCCGGCGTTGCCATAGATCAACGTCCCGGCCATTTCTTGGCCCATCCCTTGGACAAACGCCTTGGCTTCCGACAAACGGAAGTCATAGGTGTTCCCGTTTAACTCAGCGATGTCTTTATCGACCTCGCTCCACGATTCCAGCATCCCGGCTTGTTCGTCAACCTGAGCGGTCCCACTTTTGGTAGGTGCAACGCCTTGGTTGGCTTGACGCCAGGTAGGGGTAGGAAGAGACGTGCGGACAGTCATGCGGTGTCCGACCGGCAAATTCCCTTCCACGAAAGCCGCATCATCAAGGATACGGTTCGTTTGATTCAGCATTTCGGCAATTTTCGCCACCTTGCCATCGGGGCCAATCCGCTTCGCGTGGTCAACAAGCGTCAGTACGCTTCCACCAATTCCAGCCATGTTGATCTCCTTTAGTTGTTTTTATTTTGAACCGTAAAAGATTTCCCCGGCGGTCTTTTCCGGGGGCTTTTCGCCCTTGGAAACGACCAAAGACCCGGCGGAGATTTCTTTACCGATTCGCACCATCAACCGAATAAGTTCAGGATGGTTCCCCAATCCTGACCTGTTCAGTTGCTCTTTGAGGGCGTTCGACCCGAACTGATCAATAACACGCTTGGCAAGCGTTATGCTTTCTTTGTATTTCTCGCCACCGTATTCTTTGTCGGAAAGAGCCGCTTTCGCCCATTCATCCTTCATGACCTCGGCTTCCTGACGCTGACGATCCTCGAACGCGGATAAAACGGCATGATCCCGTTCTAGGATGTCCTGAGCCTCTGCATTGGTGAGCTTCCTCTCTTTTGCAAGAGCAGAAAGAGTCTCCAAGTGGTCGGCATCGAGACGGGACCCCTCGGGGAGCTTGAGGTCATACTTTTCAGGAATGACCTTGCTGTCCCCTTTGGGGGCTTTTGCGCCCGCATCTGGATTGCTTTGCGCCTTTGGATCGGGGGCCGCCCCGCTGTTCTGGTTTTCGGCTCCCTTTTGCTGATCGGGAGTGCCTGTCGGTGAACCCTGGGGCACTTGATCTTGTTCAGTCATTGGGATCTTCCTCCATTTTTTCTTTTGCCGATTTCGACAAAATCGCCTCTTCGCCGTTGTCCTTCTTGTTTTCTTTCATCATTTGGACAAAAGCATCCTCGCTTGATTCAGTGATTTCAGACATGATGAAATGTCCAAAGTCCTGTTGCCCGGAGTTATAATGGATCAACGCGCTCGGGTGCCAGACAGAGCCAAACACCTTCGCCCTGTCCAAGAGCCGCCACATGAACCGCCGCCCGCTTTCACTGGACATCACCGCGCGGATATCGTTCAGTTCGCGGTCACGCCGCCGCCTTGCGACCGCTTCCATCCGACCGACTTGACCCTTATCCGCCAGGTTTGCCATCATTCGCCCCTATCAATCAGGTCCCCCGCCCGGGACCGGGCAAGGATTTCCCGCAAGGCACTGTCTTTGTTTATATCGGTTTCTGACAGACTCTTCGCCGCGGCGGCCGTCCGCATCGCGTCTTCTGCCTGAATTTGAGACTGCTGTTGACTTGCCCGGGCGTCCCGGATCTGCTCAACGGCTTCGTCCGACCGAATGACACGCGGCGGAACGCTCAAAATTGAGCCGTATTCGTCAATTAGCTGGTCCATGTCCACTTTGTCCAATATGGCCGGGTTTTGCGTCTCTGCCGCAATCCTGGTGACGGAGGATGCGAACCGTTCGATGGATGCTATGCCGGATAGCTTTTGGGCCTGGGCCATGATGGAAACGTATTGGACCTTGAGTTTCTCCCCTTGGACTTCCTCGGGCGGGGGCGGAATGAGCCCCTGCCTGAGCATAATCTCGAAGGTGTTGTCTATCAGAGGGTCAAGTAAATCCTGGTTTAATTGCTCCAAAACAGGGCCGAGGACAAGGAGCTTCTCTTCGTGGCGGGCCTCCACCTCGCGGGCGGTCATCTCCCGCCTGTCGGAAAGGGCCAACATGAGGAAAAGGTCCGCGTAAAATGCCCGATTTATCCTCTCTTGGTGTTCCGCGATATCCGCCGTAAGGTAGGAAATGTTGATATTGACCTCGTGGGCAGGACGAAACCCCTTGATTCCTTCTCGCTCATCAACATACGTGATGTCTGAGGGAAGGATCGACGCCTTGACATTCTTGAGGGAAGTGGGCGCGACCATCGGCGGATTAACCATCTTTTCGACGGCCTGAGACTTCCGTTTCTGCATAACTTGGAGAGCCTTAATATCCCCGAGAGCGACCATCCCTGGGCAATCCGTTCCATAGGCATCATTCCCGCTCACCTCCCAACGTGGGGCCATCACCGGGAAAAGGTTGTACCCCTCCTCCCGCAAAACATTGTCCGTGTCGCTTGAAGCCTCGATATATACCGATTTGAAGCGTTTAAACTTGGATTCAATCCTGTTCGGATCGTAGTCCTCGTTTGGGCAAATGGCGTGGAGGAGGTCAATCCACTCCTCCTTTTGGCCTGATTCCCACTTTGCCTTCACGCTTGGGCTGATACGCGACCAATCAATCTCATCCTCGCCGCGGGTCATCCCGAACTTTTCAACTACCTGCTTGACTGTATACCGAAATTCCCGGATGAATGTGTTCACCGTCCCCGTGGGGGAGGTCGAAAGCCAATAGGAACCGATGGGGAAATTGTAAAAACGCACGACATCTTCAAAGTCCTCTTCGATGAAGAGTGCGCTCGTTGCGAAAACGCCAATGTCCCCGTAGACAACAGGGAGGGTTTTGTATAGGTTGGACCGAAGGAAAACGGTTTCCATCCTCCGCGTTGTGGCGTGGAGCCAATCCTTGACTGGACCAAACTCCGCCAGTTCGGGGTCATTCGTGGTCAACTGGAACCACGGCCGGGCCGGGCTCGTGATCCCACCCATCATCCCCGCGCGTTGCGTCCGCGCCGCAATCGTGGCCGTGGAATCAATGATCTTTTGATTCCTGCGGTCCCCGCGGTTCCCGTCAGTCAAATTGAACTGAGGCCGGCGGGGCAGGATGAAATCCCCGAGGTCTTTCCAGTGGGACATGAAAGAGGACCGATCAAAGTCCAATTGGGCCTTTAATTTGATTATTTTAGATTTCAGTGTCTCTTTTTTCACCTATCCCCCCAAGATTGTGTTACGGGGCTGATCCAATTCCCCTACCGCCCCGAGCGGGGAGGTCAGAATGGTTCCGCTTCGCCCTCCCGCCCCGCGGGCCCGCTGGCGTTGGCGTTTCCTTGCCGCATCCCGCTCCTCTGTTTTGGCGGAATCCGTGACCTTTTCCTTCTCCATGTCCAGAATCTCTTGGTTTAGGCGTTCCTGTTCGGCAAGAGCCGCCTCTGTCGCCTTTTGCTCTTTACGCCGCAAAGACGCGAAAGGATCGCCCGACACCAAATCGTTCACAAATGTCCCGCTCCCCATATCAGTCAACCTCCAATCGAAACATTTTGTCCGCTTCTTTAAATCCAAGTTTGCGCATAGAATTCGCCTCGATTGCGCAATTTCTCATAACATAGACGTCCATCCAATCGCACGTGGCCTTTGCGACATTCACCATCGAGGACAAGAGTTTCCGCGCCGCTCTTGACCCTCGCCGGGAAGGGACAACCCACCACAGGAATTGGGAAAGGACTGTTATCTTCGGATTGAAGAAGTGCGGCGTCCGCGCCCCGGCAATGAATCCGATCCGTTCTTCCCCGTCCCATGCGACCAAGACAACCCCATCCTCAATCAGGAACTCCATTCGGCGCGTTATGTCCTCTTTGTCCCCCGAGAAAACCATCTTTTCGTTGAATTCACGATCCATTATGGGGAGTTGCTGAACGATCCATTCCAGGTCAGTCCCGTTTGCGAAAATGACACGAATCACGACAGGGCCATCCTTTTATCCTCAAACGGGTCATAATCCGCGACATAATGCCCGCTCGGCCAAGAAATGGACGGATGGTTTGCGGATGGCATGTCAGGAAGGGCGAACGTACAGGCCAAGGCGTCGGCGGCGTCCGGGCTGTATCCAAGACGTGCCTTGATCTGATCCTTTTCCTCAAGGCGGAATTTGCCCTTAACAAAGGTGTAGGTCGGGGCCGTAAGCTCGCGCGTCAAGACGGGGACATTTGGTAGGCTCCCGCGACGTACCCATTCGGCCATTCTGAACCACATCTCGGAGCGCAGGTTGAAATAACGGCTGTCCGCCGCGCTCCCCGAGAAGTTCACTGGGAAAGGCGAATACCCCGCCAGTTTTAAAGAATCCTCCACCCCGCTCCCGTATCCGCCGGTCACATCGAGGAACTCATTCTCTGATCCCCATTGCGCTTTCGCTTTTGCGACACGGGCGGCGACTTCATGGCTATTTGCGTTCCGCATCTCGGCGTATTTAAAGGCGACAAGCCCCTGGCGTGGGAAAATAACCGTCCTGTCATCGCCAAAACGTGCCACATCAACGCCAAGACGCTTTTGAGCCCCGATAATGTCCTCTTCCCGGATAACCCGGGCGATGGAATCCTCGACGTCCTTGACGGAGAGAAGGGAGTTTATGCTGGAAGGAGGGAACTGCCCAAGGATATAGGCCATAACCCATGGGTTATCTCGCCCATATTGCGTTATTTGGCTTGCGGCCCACTCCTTGTCGATCCTGGTGGAACGCTTGGGGTCATCGGGATCACCCGTGATCCGAATGACAAACCACTTGTCTCGCTGTGTGACGGCCGCCAAATACAGGATACCATCATGGCTCGTTGGGTTGCCGGCCTGGACGATCTTCCCAAACTTGACATTTGACAGCCCTTGTTCGGCGGAGCGCAATACCGCGGGGTGGATATCCCCGGACTCGTCGATCAGATAGAGAATGTATTTGGAGTGGAGCCCCGATAGGGTCCGACCCTGTGTTTCTGGGTCGGCGGTTTTTGAAAATGAACGGGCGGAAATGAACCATGTTTCGGGGTGTTCATTGAGGAAAATGCGCTCTTTGGTCCAGGTAAACGATTTTGTGAGGAACTTTGATCGGCCCTGCCACTTGGAAAGCTCGGGCCAGAGGTTGTCTTTGAGGTTGTCAGCGGTTACGGAAACGGCGGCCCCTTTTGGGTGTTCGCCCTTTTCACCGTAACATGAGAGGAAATTCCATGCGATCCAGGCTTCAACGGCCGATTTCCCGGGCCCCGCACAGGCTTCCATGGCGATCCGCGGGGTGTCTTTCCTTGCGAAAGCCATAAGAACGTCTTTTTGCCACTCATCCGGCTCGACGCCAAACTGTTCACGGACGAAAAAAACGGGATCAGAACGCCATCTTCGGATCTTTGCTATTGCTTCTTTTTCAATTCCCATCGGATTCCGCAGACTGAACAATCAGCCATCCCACTCCGCCTTCGGAATCCAGGGTAACAGGCTCCTTGCCGTAACCCCAATCTTTCAACATTTCAACCGCGCGTAGGCGGTCCTTGATCTGAGGCCGCACATCAACGACCTCAACCCCATCATCAACGGAGACGGCCTTCTGCTCGACCTCTGTTCCGGCGGCGACCCCCGCAACGAAATCAAGGAGCTTTTTCTTCTCAAAAAGCTCTTTGCAACGATTTTGGAACCATTCAGGCTTGCGGCCTGAATTCTTGCGCTTCCCCCCCGGGGCCCTGGTGCCGTTAAATACGCCCATGGCGAAAATTCCACTGAAAAAATGACCCCCCCGGCCCTGTTTTAAGGACCGAGGGGGAGGCGATGGTGTGAAACAAAACGGGCAATGGGAGCTCCTTTTCCCATCGCCCTAAAGATAAGGATAACTTAATTAATAAATGGAATCAAGGGGCTTTTTTTATGTTTAATTCCTCTACCCGGGCCAAATACCCGGCTCTGAATGCGATGTTCAGGAGCGAAGCCAAGACGTGAGCATCAAGATTGCCATTACGCGACCCGATTACCTTTTCGGCCTCTACCCCCAAATTGAGCCCATAAACCGTTTCGCCTCTTGCGTAATATGGCCCCTGTGTTTGCTCTTTGTCTTTGTCGGTTTTTATGATCCACCCATCCGTTTCGCACTCGCAATAGAATTCGGACAAGTCACACCCCCCGCAAATGGACACGAACTCGGAAGATGAGAGCGGGTGTCCACACTTGAAGCATATCTCATCATTCTGTTTTAGATCTCGCATAAGATTCCCTCCGTGATAATGTTCATTTGTCCCCTGCCTAAATTTTAGCCCCGTGACGTGGGGCCAGGCGTTGTTGGCACATTACCCAACACGGAGAGGCGAGATATCCGGGCCTTGTATCGCCAGTTCTTCTACCTGTTTAGGCCAAACCCGGAGAACATTGTTGTCTCCGACTTTTTTGGTTACGCTAAATTTATTATGCGAAGGCCGGGCTTGATACCGGCTTCTGCCTCCTCCTGTGATAACCCGCTCGATGGGGCAGACAGAGGGTTTCTTGCGTGTCCTTCCACGCCGTATACAAATTTTGCCAGTCTTTCCCGGCTATCGTCATGCGCTGGTATCTATAACATTAAGCGCATGTTTCTTATACAGCCATTCTACGGCGCGCGCACGATCTTCTTTTGTGGCTTTACTTCTTTCAACCAAGTTATTAAGAGAGGACATTAAGGCAATTTCTTCCCCGTATACATTCGGGTCCAGCATCGGGACACTGACATGCATTTCTTCCACTTTGCTCCCATCGTCGAATCCAACATCGTAGTCAGACCGATAATCACAAGGCCCATCGTGAGATGATCCACCACCACACAACCGGCAAACACTTCCTCCAGCGACTGAGCCGAACATCAGTATTTCTTCCCACCGTGCCGGTAAGGCCGGGTTCTGTTGTATTCCATCTTGGCCTTGAGGATTTCCTCGAAGTCCCACCCGTTGGTAACAAAATACCGCCTAATCACATCCACTACTCGGACAAGGTAATGCTCCCCGTCCTCGTTGCCTCCCGTTGTTATAAATTCATGAGATGCGCTGGCGATAATAGCGTGGACGAACGCATGAAATTCTAAAGGCGACTTTATTGATTCAACCGCCGATTTATAGCCGACATCGCCGACAGTGTTTTCCAAGATGTCCTTTATTTCATCAAAGTTCCACCCATTGTGCCCGAAGAAATCAAGAATGCGGATCACGGCGTCCACAAGTTCGACGGCGTGACCTTCGACTTTTCCATTTTTATTCC
>CAZIHO010000017.1:0-1448 GCA_964538875.1 uncultured Chromatiaceae bacterium | reverse complement strand
ATCACGGCGTCCACAAGTTCGACGGCGTGACCTTCGACTTTTCCATTTTTATTCCATCTTTTTTCATGCGGAAAAACAATAATTTTCCTATCACCAACTTCGAGGATATTTGTTTTTGCGAACGTGCCAAACAATTCAATAGCCAGAGAGTCATAAGCGCACGCCGCGTCTTTTTCTGAATCGTAATTCCCGATATGAATGTGTTTTTTCTTAAATCCAATCTGCGCGATCCATTTGTTTTTTATTTTGGAGTAATACACTCCCTTAAATTTTGATGTTTTTTTTCTGATTTGTTTTTTTTGATTCGCCTGGTTTTGTGATGGGGTGCATGATCTTAAATTTCCCCTCAAATTATTCAACGTATTCCCATCAACATGGTCCACAACAAACCCGTCTAATGGTTCGATAATAAGGTTGTGGAAACTAACGCTTGTTTTTCCTTTATTCGCTTTTAAATAATCAGAATTACCATCATTTGAAATATACCAAGATAGGCCGGAATGTAATTCCCAATCTCTTTTATCAACAAAAACATCTCTTCCTTTAAAATTGAGCTTCAAAATATTTTCTTCGTCGGAATCTGGCGTGTAATACTGATAAAAACACGGAGAACCGTTCCGGCACTCTTCCGTCGCCTCGGCAATCTCGGAGTGGATCAAAGCGTGGATTTCAAGCGGACCCCTCGGCTCATCCCACCATCCCTTTTCCTTTGCAGTTTCGTGGATTCTTTTTACCAACGCGTTTAATTCACCCATTATTTGCCTCCCCAATTAAGATTTTGAACGCGACCGCCGCCTGGAGTGGGACTTGGCCGTTGCCCAATGCTTTGAGACGGTCCACCCGAGAGGCCACGCCATTAACCACTCGACCCAAGTCGGGTTCAGCTTTCCACCAACCGTCGTCTGTAAGTCCTTCCCGCCCTGGCCGTGTTCCCCCGCCCCGTGGCTCATTGTTGCCCGGGGGGTCGGCCACATCCTGCGCCTTTGTGCCGCTTTCCGTGAATTTGATCCGCCGTCTAGGCCTGTCGTCCTTGGCGTCGGATACAACATCACACGCATCTTTCTTTTCCCGTTCGACCCTCCGTTTACCGGGAGGCATGGCGTAGGCCAAAAGCCACCATCGGTCTCGTCTGTGGTTTGCTCCCACGTCGGAAGCTCGTAAACAGCACCACCGTGCATCATACCCACGCGCGGCCAAGTCCCCGAGAACGGTTCCCAATCCGTTGTTAAGGATCGCTGAGACGTTTTCCAAGAAGAGGAAACTCGGTCGAACCACATCTGCGATACGGAGGACTTCACGGTAAAGCCCCGATCTTGTTCCTTCATCGACTCCCATCTGTTTTCCAGCAAAGCTAATGTCCTGGCAAGGGAATCCCGCATGGATGCAATCCACTCGTCCCGTGTATTCGGATGGATCGAACATCCGAACGTCTCCTTCGAACACTTGCA
>CAZIHO010000016.1:0-42181 GCA_964538875.1 uncultured Chromatiaceae bacterium | reverse complement strand
GATCCAACAACGGCTATCCATTCTTGCTAGGGGCGTTCTGCGACTCTGGGCGGAGTGGGTTGAAATGGCGCCATCGACCCGGTTGGCCGATGGGGGCGATGTTTGAGGCTGTTACCGGGAACCCCGGCCCGGTCTAGCCGGCTCCCGTTGACGGGCGGCGTTAAGAAAGCACCCGTGCGATGCGCTGGTCCGGGATCAGCCACATCAGCGCCACCAGCGCATAGATGGCCAGCGAAGCGGCCGGTAGCCAGAAGGTGCACAGAATACCCAGGGCGTACAACACCAGGGAGGTCTTACCCTTCCGGTCCTTGCCGATCGCTTGTTTCAAGGTCGAATCAGAGCCTTCCGCCAGAATGATGGAGCGTTGCAGCATGACAAAGGCCACAGCAGCCATGAACAGTACGATGCCATAGACCAGGGTTGGATTTTGGCCAAAGTGATTCTCACCCATCCAGGCGGTGGCGAACGGAAACAGGGACAGCCAAAACAGCAAATGCAGGTTGCCCCACAGGACCGCGCCCGTCACCTTGTGGGCGGCATGCATCAGGTGATGGTGGTTGTTCCAATAGATGGCCACGTACAGAAAGCTGAGCACATAGCTGAGAAAAGCCGGAACCAAAGTCAGAAGATCGGCGAAGTTCTCCCCATGGGGCGCCTTCAATTCCAAGACCATGATGGTGATGATGATGGCGATCACGCCGTCGCTGAATGCTTCCAGTCTTCCGGTGCCCATATCGAGTGCCAATCCCCTTGCGTTGATGAAACCTGCCAGGACCGCCCGAACCATCGCCGGGCGGTGATCCCGGACCCGGACCGGCCCCGCTCATGGGGGGCGGACCGGGATTATAGCCCTATCAAAACTTTGAAGTATTCCAGCCCGCTGGGGGAGGGAGCGCAGGCAGGGGTCCGGCACTTGGCCAGTTGGCTCTTCAAGCAGGTCAAGCCAGGATGTGGGCGCCACTGTCCACGTAAAAGGTTTCGCCGCTGATGTGCCGGCCGGGTTGACTGGCCAGGTAGGCGCAGGCGTAGCCCACGTCCATGATGTTCACCAGTTCCCCCAGGGGCGCCTGGTGGGTGGCCTGCTCCAGCAGTTGGTCGAAACCCTTGATCCCAGATGCCGCCCGGGTCTTGACGGGGCCAGGCGAAATGGCGTGCACCCGAATCTTGCGGGGACCCAATTCCACCGCCAGGTAGCGGCAACTGGCTTCCAGGGCCGCCTTCACCGGACCCATCAGGTTGTAGTTGGCGACCACCTTGGGGGCGCCGTGAAAACTCATGGCGAATAGGCTGCCGCCCTCGGTCATCAAGGGTTCCGCCAGCTTGGCCATGCGGATGAAGGAATGACAGGAGATGTCCATGGCCTGGGCGAAGCCGGCGGCGCTGCAATCCACCACCCGGCCCTGGAGGTCGTCCCTGGGCGCGAAGGCGATGGAATGGACCAGGATGTCCAGGCGGCCCCAGGTGTGTTGGATCCGTTGGAACACCTCTTCCAACTCGCCAGGCTGGGTCACGTTCAAGGGCAGCAGGAGCGGCGCCGCCAATGCCTGGGCGATGGGTTCCACGAACTGCCGCGCCTTGTCGTTGAGATAGGTCAGGGCCAGTTCCGCGCCTAATTCCCGGAACGCCTTGGCGCAACCGTGGGCGATGGAGTCTTGATTGGCGACGCCAACCACCAGGGCCTTTTTTCCGGCCAGGCTAAAGGGATGGGATGTCATGGGGACTTGACCTCCGGTCAGAATGGATTGGGTAACCTGGACCGCCGGCTTGCGGGGGTGGGGAGACGCCATACCCGGGCGGCCGACGGCCTGGAAATTGTCGCCGGTCCGGCTGGAGAAGTACTAACATCGGTGGCGCCTGGAGACGAGTTCCTCCCTAGACGGCCGGTTCTGGGAGCCAAAATGCGCCGTAGGCGTGCCGTTCGTCTGCTGCGGCTGCCGTCCGTCTGTTCGTTTGCTAAGAGAACAGACCTTTTATTTAAAATGTTTAGAGAGTGATCCGGACAGGCTTCGGAGCGCCAATACATATAAAGACTCTTGACGACAAAAGATTTCTGACCCGGTGAGGGAGGGGCGGTGATGTTGATGAATCGGTTGAAACGGATGGTCCACCAGGTCCGGGGCCTGGTCATCGGCGGCCTCCTGTTGGGCCTGCCACCCGTTGCTTGGGCGGCCCCAATTCCGGGCGCGACCCTGACCTCACCCCTTGACGAATTCATTGGTGAAACCTTCACAACTGCGGTCTGCTTCGACAACGGGGGGGATGCCACCGGGTTTCAGCCCAGCTTTGAATTGACTACTCCCGCTGGGGTGACCTTTACCTCTGCCAGTTACCTGGGTGGTGCGGTTAGCAGCTCGCCGGTCCAGGTTTGCGCCAATCCCCTCGGCTGTACCTTCACCAATCCGGACACCGGCACCCTGGTCACGGTGGCGGATGGGGAAAGCTTCCAGGTTTTGCGCTACCCGCTGGGGTCTTTCACCACCGGCCAACCCGCCCAGTGCATGGATTTGAATTTCTCCCTGGGCAACTCACCCACCGTGCAATTGGGGGTGCCCCTAAACCTGACCCTGACCCCGGTCTTTAACCTCGGCGCCGATGCGCTGGACAATCCCGCCACCGACCTACCCATCTTTGGCGCCCCCAAGACCCTGGCCGTTAACCCGACCCTCATCAAGCACACCAAGGTGATCCTTGCGCCCGAGGATGAAACCGCCACTGGCCCTAATTATCCGCGTACCGTCAGTCTGACGGTCGATGTGGCGACTGGCGAGACGGTCAGCGCCCTGACGGTCAGCGATAGCCTGCCGGCCAAGTTTCAATTCATCGCCGTGACCAACCCGGCGGGTTGCACAGCCATTGCCATGCCGTCCACTAGCAGCCCTGGCAGTACGCTGGCCTTCGACTGCGGCGTGATAACCGGCGCGGCCGGGGTCGACCGGACCATCAGCTTTACCTTTTACGTTCCATTGTCCGACTCCGCCGACACCCCGGTATTGGATGGGACCACGCCGAGCCCGGTGGCGATCACCAATGAATCGAGCCTGAGTGGGACCTATCAGGGTACGCCCCTGCCGCCGGTCTTGGGCTCAGACGTCATTACCGCTAAAGCCTTGGCGCTGCGTAAGGGCGGGGCGGTGGTCATCGATACCAGCCCTGCGGGTTTGTCGCCCGGCGATACGGTGGAATACAGCCTGACCGGAGAGGTGTCCGACTATTTCACCCTGGGTAACTTGACCGTTACCGATACCTTGGGCGACGGGCAGACTTTCCTTGGTAGTTTTACCCCGACCCTGGCCCTGCAATCCAACGGCCAAACGGTGGCGGCCAGCAACTTTCTGGGCAGTGAATTCACCCAGGCCGGCAAAGATGGCAATGGGCGTACGCTGATCAGCTTTGATCTGTCGGAGGCCATCGCTCGGCTCATCGTCGGCAGCGGCGGGCAACTGACCGGCGATAACAGTGGCGGCTTGGGCGAGGGACCCACCCGTTTCGTCATCAAGCTCCGCAGCACCATCGACACGGCTTACACGGGTCCGGTCGCACCCGGTACCGCCACCTTAAGTGCCGGCGATAGCGTGACGAATCAGGCTGGGGTCAGTTTCCAAGTGCCGGGGGGTGGCACGGTAACCGATACCTCGTCTTCTAGTTTGACGGTGGCGGCGCCGACGTTTGCCAAAGCCAAGTACGCCCGCAACGGCATCATCAACCCAGCGAATTTCCTGGTCGCGGCGGGAGACACCCTGACCTACCGGCTCACGACGACTTTGCCGGTGTCCTCGGTTGAGAATTTCACCCTGACCGATTACTTGCCGATCCCCTTGTACAGCGTTCCGGCAACCTTGACCAACGCCGGCCAGTGTGCGGGCGGCAGTACGCCAACGCCGCCGGCCGAAAACGCCTGGTGCTATACCAACGTCGATACGGTCAGCGGCGTGGCGCCGCCGCCCACGGTTTCGGCCAATACCAGCTTAAATCGTCTTATATGGGATTACGGCACCCGCGAGACACCCGCATCAGGTGGCGCTATCGATATCCTGTACACCTTGCGCGCCACCGCCGAGCCGATGGCCGACCAGTTGAATCTGGCCAATCTGGCCATTCAATCCTACCGGGACAGCTTGAGCGGGACCGATCAGACCACTGGGGTGACGACCCAAGTCACCACCAAGGAACCCCAGCTAGGGATCAAGAAGGAAATCACCGCTGTCTCCCACGGTGCGCTAGCGGCCACGCCAGCTACCGGCTACGACGCCGAAGCGCAAAATCTGGATGCGGGCGATGAGGTTAGCTACCGGCTCCGCATCACCAACAGCGGTAGCGCGCCGGCCTTTGGCATCCGGGTCACCGATGATGCGGGCACGCTCACGCCGTTCGGCGCCAGTTGCACCGCACCGACCGTTACCCTGGGTGGTGGCGCGGCCGTCGTCACCAGTGGCACCCTGTTCAGCACCGATCCCCTGGCGGGCTTGACCATCACGCCGCCGCTGGCTGGCGACGGCGATGGAACCGTCGAGGCCAACGAAGAGATTTGGATCAGCTATACCTGCACCCTGGCCGCCAACGCCACGCCGCGCACTACGGATATCGATAACACGGCGGTCCTGCGGTACTACACCAATATCAATCCGGCCAGTCCGCCCTCCGGCCTGGTGCCGGTCAATTTCGCCACCAACACCAACCTGCTGACACGCAAAGCGAAGCTGACCACCCAAGGTATTCAAAGCATAACCAAGGCAATCACTGCGTCGTCGGTGCCGGGTTCCACGCCTAATAACAACATTAACAACGGCGAAACCTTGACGTTCCAGATCACCGCGACCCTTTCGGAAGGTGTTTACGACAACTTCAGCCTTACCGATAACACCATCACGATTCCTAGTGCGGTCAGCTGCGGTTCCGGCGGCTTTACCTGCACTAACGTCGCAGTCACCGGCAGCCAAATTACGGTCGCGGCAACATCCAGTTCGACCTCTGGCGTCATCACCTACACCTATTCCCAGGCGAAAACCGCCAGTGGTACCAATACCGCCAGCCTATCCGCCGACAACGCCCCGGCCCGCACCGCCGGAACCAGTTGGACGCTGGACAATCCCAATCCCGCCATCACCAAGACCCTGTCGCCCACGGGTAACCTCAATGCGGGTGACACAGTGCAAGTCCGGCTCGGCTGGTCCAACACGGATGCCAATAACCCGATGTTCCGCTGCCTGGTGACCGACGTTCTCGATGCCAATGTGTTCGACTTGAGCACGGTGGCGGCGGTTACCACGCCCGCTTCCTATACCTTTGCATATGCCAGTGGCACCGTCACCTACACCGCCAACGACTTGGAGTCTCCCTGCCCAACGGTGGCGGCGGGTGACGCGGTGTTCAGCGTCAAGATTAAGAACGGCGTCGTCACCGGCAGCTACAGCAACACGGCGACGATCTCGACCTTCACCTTGCCGACCAGCGGCGGCGGCAACGTCACCGCCAGCGCCACCGCGCCCGTGCCCATCGGCGCACCGTCCGTCAGCGGCAAGACTGTCACCAGTACCTCGCTGGCGGACACCGCCGGCGCCAACGTCGCCATCGGTGAACTGGTGAGCTATCGGCTGGTGTTCCGAATGGCGGAGGGGGTCACGAATTCGGTCAAATTGATCGATCAGCTCCTATCCGGCACCTCCACCGCCCAACTGGTCTACATTCCAGGCACCGCGCAACTGGCCCGTAACAGCGACAGCTTGAGCGCTGCTAACAATCCCGGCGGCATCAACGCCGCCGCGATCAACACGCCGGTAGCGGTAATGCCCACCCTCAGCGGCTCGAACTTGATTGTCGATTTGGGCACTGTGACCAACGGCGACGCCAACGGCAGCAGCGCCGAGAGTTACACGCTGGAGGCTCAATTCCGGGTCGCCAATGTGTCGGCCAATATTGCTGGCCGCAATTTGCAGGACCGGCCCCAACTCTCCTACCGGCCGGCCGGCGCCAGTGCCGACCAAACCCTGAGCGGGTCCACGGTCACGGTGAAGGTGGTGGCGCCCCAAGTGGCGGTGACTAAGACGGTTTCCCCGGCGGCTGCGGCGGGCGGCGACACGGTCACCTACACCCTGACGGTGCGTAACAGCGCCACCGGTGCCAACGCGGCGCCCGCCTACGATTATGCTTTCGGCGACACCCTGCCGGCGGGCACGACCCCGACCGGCACCCCGACCGCGAATGTCGGTACCACCGGCGCCACCGTCAGCGGGCTGGGCTTCAGCGGTCAGACCTTGTCCGGCACCATCGACCGGCTCGATCCTGGTGAAGCGGTCAGTATCAGTTATCAGGCGCAACTGTCGCCGACGGTTCCGTTCGGCAAGTTGCTGGTCAATTCCGCCAGCGCCACTGCCACCAGCCTGCCCGGCGTGCCCAGCGGGACGGGCTATGCCGGGAATCCAGGTGATGCCACCAATGAACGCACCGGTTCTGGCGCCGGTCCCAACAACCTATTTGCTGGTAACAACGCCACGGTGACCACCGAGACGGTCACCATGACCAAGGCGATCAAGAATGCCCAGCCCTACTACCCGATCGGCGCCGCAATCGAGTACGAGTTGCGCATCGCCCTTCCGGTAGGGTCGGCAACCGGCATGGTCGTCACGGACACCTTGCCGGCTGGGTTGAGTTACCTGGCGGGCAGCGCCACGGTCAGCCTGCCGGCTGGAATCACGGTTTCCTATCCCACCCCAGCTACGCCGGTCGCCACCAGCCCGCTCAGCTTCCGGCTGGACACGGCGACCGCCGCCGTGGAGGGTGAAGTAGTGATCGCCTACCGGGCGCAAGTAGATAACCTCATCGCCAACCAGGATGGCACCGGCTTGACCAACGGTGCCCAGGTCAGCTACGACAACCCCAATCCGAACGGCACCACACCGCTGGTTTACACGGCCCCCAATCCGCCAACGGTGCGGGTCGGCGAACCGAACCTGGATATGAGCAAGACGATTTTGGCAGGCGCAGCGGGCGGTACCGCCCAGGGTGCAGGCAGTCTGGTGCGCTGGCAATTTACAGTGAGCAACCTGGGCCACACGGCGGCCCACCAGGTCGCCATCCAGGACGTGCTGCCCGGCAACAGCGCCACCTTGGACAAGCTGACCATTGCTGCGTCGCCCAACATCAGCGTCAGCACGGCCGGCGGCGTCAGCCAGGAAGGTGGTGGCGCGGTCACGGCCAGCAATTTTTCCGTGGGCACCACCCAACGTGACCGGGATACCCTGTCCGCCACCGGCTTGGTGCTGGAACCGGGCGCGATACTGACTGTGGCGTTCGACACCCTGGTCGGTCCCGACGCCAGTGCCGGAGAATCCTTGGACAACCGGGTCGGTGCGGAATACACCAGCCTGCCGGTCAGCGGCAGTGGAGGCCGTGACGCTAGCGGTGGTCCCGCCGTCGATGACGACAACAACGGCACGCTGAACAATTACCGGGAAACCGCCAGCCAAACGCTACGCATTCAATCCTTGGTCACCATCGACAAGCAAGTCACGCCAGTACGGGCGGCGATTGGCGATATGGTGACCTATCAGTTGCGTATTGACCTGATCCAGGGCACCACCAATGCCTTGGTCGTGACCGATGTGCTGCCCGCCGGGCTCGAATACGTCAGCCATGCCATCAGCGTCGGTAATATCGGCATGGCGTTTAGCAATCCGGACTACGCCAGCAACCTGGGCGCCGGTCAAACGGTCCGTTTCGATTTGGGTAACGTGCTCAACCCGGCCAACGGCAGCAGCGATGACGATTTCGTGCTGGTGGAAATCCTGGGCCGGGTGCGGAACATCGCCGCCAACCAAAATGGCACCCTGGTCGCCAATGGCGAGGAAGCGGGCTCGCCGGTGACGGTTGAATACAACGACGGCACGCCGAGGACCGTCCCGTTCGACCATGACGCGACCACCCCCGGCAATCAGGGTATTCCGTTCACCCTGATCGAGCCGCTGTTGGGCGTGACTAAGAGCGTGAATCCGGCAGCCCAGGCCCTTGGCGACATCGTGACCTACACCCTAAACGTCAGCCATCAGCCGAGTAGCACGGCGGATGCCTATGATGTGGTCCTGGTCGACACCATACCGGCCGGACTGACCTACCTTGCGGGTTCGGTGAATCCACCGCCGGCCTTCGTGTCGTTCGACGCCATGACCGGCACGCTCCGGCTAGGCTACGACAGCCTGCCGCTGGCTGAGGGTGGCCGCACCATCGCCTACCAGGCGCGGGTGGACCAATCGGCCACGGTCGGTGCGCCTCTGAGCAATAGCCTGGTCATGACCTGGGCCAGCCAATCCGGCGCCAATGGGGATCCCGACAGCGGCCGCAACGGCGAGAACGGTCCGGGGGGCTTGAACGATTATGAGACCAGCGCCAGCACGCCAGTCACGCCCACCGCCAGCACTGCGATTTATGCGCCCAAGACCGTGGTGGATCTCAATGGTGGCGTGGTGCAGCCCAACGATACCCTGGAATACCAGATTGTTCTGACCAATACTGGCGGCGGCACCCTCACCAATGTGCTGTTCACCGATTCAATTCCCGCCAACACGGCCTATGTGGCGGGTTCGGTGACCAGTACCCGGGGCACCGCCACTACCACCGGCGCTCCGGTGGTCACCGGAATTACCATCGCCGTCGGCTCCATGCTGGCCGGCGACCAGGTGACCATCCGGTTCCAGGTCACTGTCAATACCGGCGTCCCCTCCGGCGTGGTGATTCGCAACCAAGGCTCGGTGGATTCCAACGAAACGGTGCCCAAGCCGACCGACGGTGATGGCAATCCCAACAACGGCGACCAGCCGACCGACATTCCCGTGGGTGGCCAACCGTCGCTCACCGGGGCGCTGTATGCGGAAAAGTCCGTCGCCTGGACCGATACCAACGGCTCCGGCACCGTTAACGCCGGTGACACCCTGCGCTATACCCTGATCCTGCGCAATCGGGGTGCCGCGACGCTCACCGGCCTTAGCTTCGACGATACGATCCCGGCCGGTCTGACCTATGTGGCCGCTACCGCGATCGCCGACAGCGGCACGGCGACGGTGACCGGGCAAATCGTGGCTTGGACCGGCGTCGCCGATCTCGCCCCTGGCGCCAACCAAACCCTGCGTTTCGACGTGACCATCACCTCGGTGGCGGGCGCCAGCCAGACTTTTGTCAACCAAGGTACCGCCACCTCGACCCAGACTGGTGCCGTGCCCACCGACGGCAACGGCGATCCCAGCGACGGCGCCCAGCCCACCTCGATCACGGCGATTGGTACCGGCACCGGCGCTACCCAGGCCCTGGATTTGCAAAAACGCTGGTCCCTAGCGGTGGACGGCGGTACGGTCGGCCAGGTCGATCCTGGCGATACCGTCCAATACAGCCTTACCCTGGTCAATACGGGCCCACAGCCGGTCGCGGACCTGCGGCTGACCGACGCCCCGTTGCCGGTCCAATTCACCTACGTTCCAGGCAGTCTGGCCACCAGTCTTGGCGCGGTCGTCACCGAGAGTCCCATCTTGGTGAATATCGGCATTCTGAATCCTGGCCAGATTGCCACCGTCAGCTTCCGCATGACGGTGAACCCCGGCACCAACGGCGAAATCGCCGCCAATCAGGCCAACGCGACTGGGGCCAGTGGCATCACGGTCAGCAGTGATGACAACGGCAATGGCGACGACGGCCGCAACCCGACCCTGATACCCATTGGTCCGGTGGCACCTTCCGGGCTGAGTAAGTCCCTGTTTGCCACCTCCAACGGCGGCGATACCAGCCCGGCGGTCCAAATCGGCGAGATTCTCACCTATCGGCTGCAATTCGACGTTGCGGCGGGCACCACCGGCGAAGTGACCCTGATCGATAGCCTGCCTGCCGGTATGGACTACCTGCCGGATTCGGCGCGCTTGGCCCGGCTGTTTACCACTGGCTTGACGGCTTCCCAGAATCCCGGCGGTATCAACAGTGCCCCGAGCGGTAGTTTCGTCAACTTGACCGACGGCGCCGAGCTGGTGTCCGGGGCCTCGACCGTCAGTCTGTTCCTTGGCAACGTCATCAATTCCGACGCCAATGGGGCCACGGCGGAGAGCTATATCCTGGAATTGCAGGCGCGGGTGAGCAATGTGGCCAGCAACCAAACCGGCACGGCCTTGAACAACCAGGGCGGGTTGAGCTATCGCAATGCCGCCGGCCAATTGGGCAATCTGACGCCGGTGACCCAAACGACGACGGTGAACGAACCCAATCTCCAAATTGCCAAGTCCGCCGACGTCAACGCGGTGTTGGCCCATACGGTGAGCCCAGTCCGCTTCACCTTGACCCTCACCAATCCGGCCGGCGCCAACGTGAGTACGGCCTACGATGTCAGCCTGAGCGACCCCTTGCCGGTGGGATTTGCTTCCGCCAGTCTAGTGAGTCTCGTTCCCAGTGGTGGCGTGACCGGCGCCGGTTGCGCCTTTAGCGGCACCACCCTAAATTGCAGCGCCACTGAATTTCCGCCGGGTGGACAACTGCTGATCACCTATGACGCGGTGACCAATGCCACCTTGGCGGAAGGCACCAGTTTGGTCAACGCTGCGGCCGGCCAATGGACCAGCCTGCCCGGTGGCGATGCGGGCGAACGGACCGGCGTCGGCGGCGTCAACGACTACAGCGCTTCCAGTGGCGTCGTCATCCGGGTCGGCACGCCGGCCCTGGTCAAGTCCATCGTCAACCCGCAAATACGCTATGCCATCGGCGACGAGGTGACCTATCGGGTGGTGCTGTCCATCCCAGGTACCCTGAGCAATACGTCGTTCGAGGACGTGTTGCCGCCGGGACTGACCTACGTCGGCAACAGTCTGGCCATGAGCTATGGCGCTGGCCTGAGTTCATCGGCCAATCCGACCGCTTTCACCCGGATTGAGAATGCTCCGGCGGCCGGCCAGGAATCCCTGACCCTAGCGTTCGGGACCCTGACCAACGACAGCGGCGCGGTGCTCACCCTGACCCTGACTTACCGGGCGCTGGTGGATAACCTGCTTGGCAACCAGGACGGCCAAACCTTGCCCAACGCCGCCACCCTGATCTTCGACCAGCCCGGCGTGGGCACGCCGCGCCAGGTGAGTGATAGCAAGACCCTCACCGTCGGCGAGCCCCACTTGGCAATCACTCACACCATCGACACGCCCACCACCAATTTGGACGCGGGGGATGCGGTGACTTACCGGGTCACGGTTACTAACAACGGTACCACACCGGCCTTCGAGACCTTGTTACGGGACCTGCTGCCCGCCGGGTTGGGCAACATCCAGGGTGTCAGCGTGGTGGTGACCAATAGCAGCGGCAACAGCCAGACCCCGACCATCACCCTGCTTCCCGACGGCTGGCAGAGCAGTCCCTTCGACCTCCACCCGGGCGATGCAGTCACCATTCTCTTTACCACCACCCTGCAAAATACGGTGCAACCCGGCCAAACCCTGCAAGCCCAGGTGGATGCCAGCTACAGCAGCCGTGACGGCTCCGACCCCAACCAGCGGGACGGCTCCAGCAGCGGTGCCACCCAGGATGACAACACGGCGCTCAACAACTACAACACCGGCGCCTTGGCGCCCGTGCTCATCGTCCGGGACCCGGTGGCGTTGAACAAGGCGTTTTACCCGGATACCGCCAAGACCACCTACAGCATCGGCGCGACGGTGACCTACCGCTTGACCCTGGCGCTCAGTGAAGGCACGGTCCAAGGTGTGACCCTGACCGATAGCCTCCCGGACGGTCTGACATTCCTGGACGCCACTCTGGGTGCCGGCAACCTGGGTATCACTAGCGGTTATGGCGGGTCCCCGAGCCAGAGCGGGCAACTGCTGAGCTTTGAATTGGGCAACGTCGCCAACCCGGCTAACGGCCGTACCAGCGATGATTTCATCACCGTCGATATCCGGGCACGGGTCGCCAACGTCATCGCCAACCAGAATGGCCTGGTGCTGGGCAACGCCGCCCAATTGAGGTTCACGGATGGGGCCAACACGCCCCAGACCCGGGATTTTGATGCGGACGCGGCGACTCCCGGAATTCAGCCCCTCAACCTCACGCTGGTGGAGCCCCTGCTGGAATTGCGCAAGACGGCGGAACCGGAGCAGGTCAGCCTGGGCGATCAGGTGACCTTCACCCTGACCCTGGACCATAGGGCGGACAGCCGGGCGGATGCCTTCGATGTGCGGGTCACGGACCTGCTGCCCGCTGGTCTGACCTATGTGGCAGGGTCCGCGTCCTTGGCGCCAACCAGCGTTGCGCCGGACCTGCGTACCTTGACTTGGAACCTAGCCAGTCTGACCCAGGCCACCGACCATCTCACGATCAGTTACCGGGCGCGACTGGCGACTAATGCCGCAGTTGGGGTTGCTCTGACCAACAGCGCCGACCTGCGTTACGCGTCCCTGCCCGGTGCCACCGGCGCCAGCGACAGCGGGCGCACCGGTGCGGATGGCCCCGGCGGAGTTCTCAATGACCATGCCGCCCAGGATACGGCCAGGGTCATCCCGACCGCCTCGGCGGTGGTGAGCGCAACCAAGACGGTGACGGACCTCAACGGTGGCCTGGTGTTGCCGGGGGACCTGCTGGAATACCGGGTCACCCTGACCAACCAGGGGGCGGAAACTATCCACAATCTGGTGTTCAGTGACCCGATCCCCGCCAACGCCAGCTATGTGGCCGGCAGCGCCAGCCTCGACGGCACTCCAGCGGGTACCTTGGCCGGTGGGGTATTGATCCTGAACCTGGTGAGCCTCGATCCAGGCCAGAGCGCCTTGATCCGGTTCCAGGTGAAGATTAATTCGAACACGCCGACCGGAACCTGGATCGTCAACCAGGGCCAGGTGGACTCCGACCAAACGGTGCCCACACCCACCGACCAAAATGGCGATCCCAGCGATGGTGCCCAGCCCACCGTCATCCAGGTCGGAGGTCCAGTCAATCCGGCCGGGGGCAGCTTGTACCTGCAGAAAGGGGTGGCCTTGCTAAATGACGGAGCGCCCCTCGGCGTGGTGAATGCAGGTGACCGGTTGCGTTATACCCTGGTGGCCAGCAACGGGGGAACCACGGCCCTGGTGGGCGTGACCCTAGTGGATCCGATTCCGGGCGGATTGACCTATGTGGTGGGTAGCGCCAGCCCCGCCGCGTCCTGGGATGGCACCCGCCTGACCTGGAGCAATCTGAACCTCCCGGTCGGTGCCAGCCTGACCTTCACCTTCGACGTGGACATACAGCCATTCCCTCAGCAGGAGCGGGAGTTCAGCAACCAGGCCAGCGCCTCGTCGGCGCAAACCGGTAGCGTCCTGTCGGATGCCAACGGGGATCCTGGCGACGGCCAACAACCAACCCTCATCAGCGCCACCAATGGCGCTGGTGTGCCACGTCTGGATCTTCAAAAGCATTGGAGCCTGGCCGGCAATCTGGTGGGCGGCAACGAGGTGGACCCGGGAGACATCCTGCTCTATACCCTGATCCTGTCCAATCAGGGCTCCGCCCCCGCCACGGACGTGCGGGTGGTGGATGACCCGCTGCCGGTTCAGGTGACTCTGGTGGAAGGTAGCATCCTGACCAGTCGTGGCAATCTAGTCAGCCAGTATCCGATCCAGGTCAACGTGGGTACCCTCAATCCGGGGGAGCTGGCCACCATCAGCTTCCAAGTGCGGGTCAATCCGAATACCGGCGGTCAACTGGCCAGTAATCAGGCCCGGGTCAACGGGTATGGGCTGCCGGGGGTTTGGTCCGACAACGACGGCAACCCCGGCAACGGACTGAACCCGACCCTGACACCCATCGTGGCGCCGGTCGCGGTGCCCACCCTGCCGCTGGGTATTCCGGCGCTGTTGGCGGCCTTGCTGGCGCTGCTGGCCTGGAGTCGCCGGGCCTGGGTCTCTAGGACGGCGTCAAACTGACCGGGGAGGTGGCTCGCCGGGGCCCGCAGGGGTTCTGGCGGGCTGCTGCCCTTACCGGCCAGGACCTGCGATCCTTGTGGTTCTAGCAGCGGCTTGACCCAGGCGCTTCCACCAAAACCCTTGCTGACCCCTGCTGCGGACCCGGCCCGGTTCCCTTAGGCTATACTCAAGCAGTGGCGCGGACGCCTCGCCTGTTGGCTCCCGGCGGTCGTCCTGGGTGGCTGATGGGTGCGGCCCGCTGGTTTCATCCTCAAGGTGGGTGGAGGAGGCGTCTGATGAACCCTAGGCTAGCGGAAGCGGCTAAGCTGCATTTTGAAATGGGCGGCCCCGCCTACCGGTTCATGGAACGGATCGGCCTGATCCGGAACGGCGGCCCGTCCCTCAAGCGGCGCTTTGTGGGGTTTTTGCTCATTACCTGGGTGCCCCTGCTGCTCCTTTCCCTGCTCGATGGCAAGGCGCTGGGTGCTACGCCGAGAGAATCCCTGCTGCTGGATTTCGCCACCTACGCCCGCTTTTTCCTGGCCGTACCCCTGATTTTTATGGCGGAAGTGGTGGCCGGCCCGCGCCTGCGGGCGGCCGGGATGCAATTTATCCAGGGCGGTTTCGTGCGCCCACAAGATTTGCCGACGGTGGAGGACGCCATCGCCCGGGTCTGGCAGCGCCGGGAAGCCGCCGTACCCGAGATCCTGATGCTGGGCGTGGCCCTGCTCGGCGCCTGGAACCTGTCTCTGGAAGGCCTTGACGGCGCCACTACGGTTACCACCTGGCGCCAGGCCGGGGCGGGTCTATCCTGGGCAGGGCTCTGGTATTACTGGGTCGCGGTGCCGATCCTGCAATTCTTCATGTATCGCTGGCTGTGGCGGTTGCTGATTTGGGCGCTGTTCCTGCGGGATTTGGCCCGGCTGGATCTGGACCTGGTTCCCACCCACGCCGACCGGGCCGCCGGGCTGGGCTTCTTGGGAGGCGCCCATTTATCCCTGTCGGTATTCGCGGTGGCCGCCAGTTCCGTATTGAGCGCCCATGTGGCGTTCCAGGTTTATTTTGAGGCGGTGCCCATCCAGTCCTATCAAACGCCCTTTCTGGTGTACCTGGTGCTCATGGAACTCCTGTGCTTCGGTCCGCTGTTGTTGTTTCTGCCCAAACTGGCTAAGGCCCGGCGGGAAGGCCTACGCCGCTATAGCCTGCTGCTGAACCGCTACAACCGGGCCTTCGATGACAAGTGGGTCAGCGGCAGGGCGGACCCGGTGGACGAACCCCTGCTGGGCAGCGGCGACATCCAGTCCCTGGCAGACTTGGGCAACAGCTTCGCCATGATCCGGGACATGAAGCCGTTTCCGTTCAGCCAATTGCAGGTCATCCAAATCGCGGTGATTAGCTCCCTGCCCGGACTGCCCTTGATCTTCCTGGTGATGCCCATCGGCGAATTGCTGAATCTACTGGCGGGCGCGTTGCTGTAGAGGGACGTTGCTAGACGGCAGCCCGCATAGGGCGGAGTAGCCGGTCCTCCGGTGTATTCCGCCGCGTGGCTGGAGCACGCCAAGGCCGGCTGAGTTCGATCCCCCGCTCCAGACACGGTCATCGCGCCTGGACCGGCCGGGTCTAGCCGGCCCAGGTCAATCGCCCGGCGCCCGGTCCCTAGGCGTTCTGGGCGGGGTATAGCTCTTCATAGCGCTTAATCAGTACCGTAGCGTCGAAGAATAGGCGCTCCCGGCCCAGGCGATCCGCGAATCCCGACGAGCGAAAATGCTCCATCACGCTCGGGTTTAAGTCCGCTAGCCAAATGATGCGCCCCTCGGCGGTGGCGCGCCGCTCGCCCTCGATGAACATTTGCAGGGCGGAATATTCGATATCGAATACCCGGCTCATATCCAGGGCCAGTACCCTAGGCTGGTATTGGCCCACCAGCGCCCGCAGTTGGTCGCCGACTTCCTGGGCGTTGGCGAAAAATAGACGGCCCTCGGGACGCACGATCAGCAAGCCCGGAAAGGTTTCATCATCCGGATGTTCCGGTGACAGGGGCCGCAGAACCTCGGTGCCCCGCTTGCGGCCAATCACATAGACCTGGGGATGGGACGCCTGGTTGACCAAGCTGAGCAAGGACATGCTGATGGCGATGACGATGCCGGTCAGGGTGCCGAACAGCAACACGCCAGCGAAGGCGGCCAGCGCCCAGTTAAATTCCATGGTTCTCACCCGGCGGATGGCCAGGAACGCGGGGATCTCGATCAGGCCCACCGAGTAGACGATGACCACCGACGCTAGCACCGGCTGGGGCAGCAGGCCGAGCAGGGGGGCCAGCACCAGCATGGTGGCCAGCGCCGCCCCCGCCGTCACCAGGGACGCGGTTTGGCTGCGTCCGCCCACGGCCCGCACCACCGCCGTCTGGGAGGTGCCGCCCCCGGCTGGCATGGCGCCGGTCAGGGCACCGGCCAGGTTGGCCGCGCCGGTGGCCAGCAGTTCCCGGTTGGCCTGGATCAGCGGCTCACCGGAGGCGGCGAAGGCGCGGCCGGCGGCGATGCTTTCCGTGAAACTCATCAGGGCGATACCCAGCGCCCCCGGTAGTAACTGCATGGCCAGGTTGAGATCCGGCAGGGTGATGGAGGGAAATCCCTGGGGAATCAGGCCCACGGTGCCGACTCCCAGGGCCTGGAGGCCAAATAGCCAGGACACCAGGATGCCACCGCCCACCGCCACCAGGGGCGCCGGGAAGCGGGGCAGGAAGCGCTCCAGGGCCACCAACAGGGCCATGGTGGCCAGGGCGATGGTCAGGGTCAGCAGAGCTGTGTCCGGAAGCCGTGCCAGGATGCTCAGGGCGTCCCGCAAAAAGCCCTGTTTGTCGATATGGATGCCGAGCAGCTTGGGCAACTGATCGAGCACGATGACCATGCCGATGCCGGCTTTGAAGCCGGTCAGCACCGGCGTGGAGATGAAGTTGGCGACAAAGCCCAGGCGTAGCAGAGACGCCAGCACCAGCAGCGCGCCGGTGAGGGCGGCCAGGGTGGCCGCCGCAGTTACCAGTCTGCCCGGATCCCCGTCCGGGACCACCAGTCCCAACTGGGTGCCGGCCAGAATCGCCAGGGTGGCGGTGGAACTGACGCTCAGTACCCGGGATGTGCCCAGCAGGGCATAGACGATCATGGGCACGAAGGCGGTGTACAGGCCAACCCCCACCGGCAGGCCGGCCACCGTGGCGTAGGCCAAGGCTTTGGGCAACACCACTGCCGCTGCGGTCAGACCGGCGACGATGTCGAGACGCAGGGACGGCGCGTTCAGGGTGGCGGCTCCTGGCTGCTGATGGTCTGGATTCATGGATTCCTACTCGGTGAATAAAGTAGCGGCCTACCCCGCTGCTGGACTGGGCGCCCAGGGGCGCCCCTTGGTCAACCCTCCGCCAGAATACGCAGGGTCTGGTTGGCGATCATGAGTTCTTCGTTGGTGGGGATGACCCAGACCGTCACCCGGCTGGCCGCGCTGCTGATACGGGGACCCTGGGCGGCATTGGCGTCCGGGTCCAATTCCACCCCCAGCCAGGCCGCTTGCTCGCACACCCGGCGGCGGATGGCCGGGGCGTTTTCCCCCACGCCGGCGGTGAATACGATGGCGTCTAGCCCGCCCAGGGCGGCGGCCAGGGAGCCCAGTTCCCGGCCGATGCGGTACAGGTAGAGGTCGATGGCCAGCCGCGCCCTGGGTTCCGGACTTTCCAGCAGGGTACGCATGTCACTGGAAATCCCAGATACGCCCAGCAGGCCCGATTCCTTGTACAACAGCCGCTCGATGGCGCGGACATCCATGCCCCGCTGGTCCATCAAATACAGGAGAACGCCCGGATCCAGGCTGCCGCAGCGGGTACCCATGGGCAATCCTTCGACGCCGGTAAAGCCCATGCTGCTGGCCTGGCTCTTGCCCGCCAGCAGGGCGCACATGCTAGCACCGTTGCCCAGATGCAGGACCACGGTGCGCCCGCTGGCGGCGCGGCTGTCGTACAGGGGCAGCACGCTGGCGATGTAGTCATAGGATAGACCGTGAAAACCGTAGCGGCGCACCCCCGCTTCCGCGTATTCCAGGGGCAGGGCATAGAGTTGGGAAATGGGCGGATTGGTCTGGTGGAACGAGGTGTCGAAGCAGGCCACCTGGGGCAGGTCCGGGGAGCGCTCCAACAGGCGGCGCACCGGCGCCAGGTTGTGGGGTTGATGGAGGGGAAACAGGGGCGTGAAGCGGTCCAGTTCCGCCAACACCTCCGGGGTGACACGGACCGGATCCGGGTACTTGAGCCCCCCATGCACCACCCGGTGGCCCACCGCCAGGGGCCGGAAACCGGACAGTTCCCGGTGGAAAAACTCCACCAGATAATCCAGGGCGCCGTCATGGCCCAGGGGCTGTTCCCAACTCCGCTCGCCCAGGAGCCGGCCCTGGCTGTCCTTGGCCTTGAACCTGGGCTGGGTATGGAGCCCCTCCAATTGGCCCCGGGTGACCAGGTCCAATTGGGCGCCGTTGATCCCGAACAGGGAAAACTTGACGCTGGACGAACCGGCGTTGACCACGATGATGGCGTCGCTCATGGCCGTCTCCTAGCTGGGCCGCCGGGCTAGGGCGACCAAGGCCAGCAGGGCCACGGACGCCAGCCGGGTGCGCACCGAGTCGGCGCGGCTGGTGAGCACGATGGGCACCCGGGCCCCCAGCACAATGCCGGCGGCGTCGGCACCGGCCAGATATTGCAGTTGCTTGGCCACCATGTTGCCCGCTTCCAGGTCCGGCAGCAGCAATACGTCCGCCCGTCCCGCCACCGGCGAGACGATTTTCTTGGTCTTGGTCGCTTCCTCGCTGACCGCGTTGTCGAACGCCAGGGGACCATCCAGAATGCCGCCGGTGATTTGGCCCCGGTCCGCCATCTTGCACAGCATGGCGGCGTCCACGGTGGCCTGCATGTCCGGGTTGACGGTCTCCACCGCCGCCAGGATCGCCACCTTGGGCTGTTGGATGCCCAAAATTTGCGCCATGTCGATGGCGTTTTGGGCGATGTCCCGCTTGTCCTTGATGGTGGGAGCGATGTTGATGGCGGCGTCCGTGAGCAGTAGCAGCCGCGGGTAGGCGGGCACGTCCATGACGAACACATGGCTGACCCGCCGTCCGGTGCGCAACCCGGTGGCGGCGGCGACCACCGCGCCCATGAGTTCATCCGTATGCAGGGAGCCCTTCATCAGGGATTCCACCTCGCCGGAGCGGGCCAGGGCCACGGCGGTATCGGCGGCGGCGTGGCTGTGCTCGGTGGGGACGATCCGGTAGGGGCCGAGATCCACGCCCTCGGCGTCTGCCACCGCCCGGATCTTGGCTTCCGGACCCACCAGCACCGGGGTGATCCAGCCCCGCTGGGCCGCTTCCAAGGGGCCCAGCAGGGACACCTTGTCGCAGGGATGCACCACCGCGCAAGTCACCGGCGCCACTCCCTCCAGTTGCCGGAACAGGCGGGCGAAGCCGTCGTTGCGGCGCACCAGCACTTCCGGGGTGGCGATGTCCCGGTAACTGATGCGCTGGGCGGGGGCGATGACGGTGACGGTGCCGCAGAGCAATACCTCCTCGCCCCGGCTGACCCGGCAATCGAACCGGATGCTCCGGTCTTCGGCCCGCTTTTCCTTGGCGGTGACCTGGCCGGTCAGTTCGTCCCCGACCCGCAGGGTGCCGGAAAACCGCAGGTCCTGGGCCAGAATCAGGGTTCCAGGTCCCGGCAGGCGCCGGTTCAGCATGGCGGAAATCAGCCCTTCCGCCGCCACTGCCTCGGCGGCCATTTCCCCGCGCGACGGCGGGTCTCCGTCGATATGGAAGGGATCCACGTCGCCAGACACCAGGGTCAGGGCCTCGATTTCGGACTCACTCAGGCGCCGGGTCAAGCTGAGGGTTTCGCCGATGGTGATTTCATCAAAGGTGCGATTGGTAAAGTTATTCATGGACTGATGGCTCCAACAAGCTAGCGGTCATCCGGAAGGCTCCCAAGCCGGCGGCGCGGGCGAGCGGAAATCCGCTACAAGGGTCACAATAGAAGCAGGCACCGGACTTGGCGGGGTGCGACCGCCCAGGAGTCCGGCCGCCGGGTCCAGGGGGTTGGCATGGGTTAGGGGGAGAGGGCGGATGAAGACAATCACTCATGGTTGGGTTCCGTTGGTGCTGTCGGTGGGGCTTGGCGCCTTGTTTGGCTGTGCTTCCACGGGCAACTTCGTGCAAGGGTTCGACCAGATTGAGTTGGCGCCCGGCGATACCGGGCGCTGCATCGAAAGTCCCTGCCGGGTGCGTCTGCGCCTGCCGCCAGGGGATGGTCTGTTGCAGGTAATCGGCAACGGCACCCCCCTCGGGGGCTACCGGGCGGGACAGACCGCGGATCTGGGCAGCTTTTGGGAGTCACAGGCATTTCAAATCCAGGGCGCGAATTTGCCGAAGGCCTACGCCTACATTCCCAATTACCGCTGAGCCGGGGCCAGCAGGGCCCGGTGCACCGGCTCCCTGGCCTAACGGTCCGGCGTGATGGGGGTGATCTTGGAGCCCTGGAGCCCCAGGCCTGCCATGAGTCCCTTTTGACTAAAAATGAAGGCATAGACGCCTTCCTTGGCGGTGGTGGTGGTCAGGGTCTTGGCCATGCCTTCGTCCACCACGACTACGCTGGGGCCGACGCCGATTTCCCAGCCGTCCGCCACGTTCAACTGTTTGAGGGCGTCGTCGTGCATGAAGAACAGGGCGTAGCCGAATTTCTGGGCCCCTGCTTGCAAACCGTAGGAAACGCCGGCGGTGCTGTAATAGCCCACCGTCTTACCGCCCTTGCGCAGGGCGCCCTCGCCATATTGACCGCCCACCAGCAAGCCGCCCTTCACCACCGAGGGAAAGATGAGGATCGCCTTGGCCTGGCGCGCCAACTGCTTGGCGGCCGGCACCTGCCGTTGTAGCTTGGCCAGGGCCGCGTCCGCCTCCCGGTTGATCTGGGCGGCGCCGGCGGCGGCTTGTTGAGCGGGCAGGGTGGTCAATAGGACCACCAGGGCGGCCCAACCGAAACGGACGGCAAACCTAGTGAGCGCGTGCATGGGTTATCTCCCGTACTGAAAAAGGGAACCAACTCTTGCCCGGACGACGACACCCTGCTGCCGGCGCCGGGCGCGGCAGCGGGGTCTAGGATCGTTGCCGGACTCAGGCTTCCAGCACCTGCTGAATTTGCTTCAGCATGGCCATTTGCGCGGCGTTCGGGGCCCGGTTCTTGATTCGGTCGTCCTCCAAGAGCAGGTCCAAAAACTCCAGCAGCCGCGCCCGGTCCGCCCGGTCGGAGAGTAATTGGGGCAAGGTGGCGATGGCCTGGTCCGGCTCGAAGCGCACGATGAGTTCCTGCTCGCCCCGGATCAGGCGCCGTTGGTCCGGCGTGGTGTCCGGGATGAAACTACGGTATTCCTGGAGTAACTCATGGCGCAGCGCGACCCGGGACAGGGTCAGGGGCTCGCCCTTGCGCTCCAACAGGTAGGCGACCCGGGCCAAGGCCTCGGCGTAGCCCCCCTGGTCGATGGCGGCCAGGGCGTCCCGGACCACCGGCAGTTGCCGGGGGTCCCCCAGGGTGGCTGGTGGCCGGGCCGCCGCCGGCCGCTGCTCCCCCAGGTACAGGGACATGAGGTTGCCGTAGGTCAGGAAAAACAGGGCCTCGCTGGCGGCGTCCCGGGCGTGACGGTAATAGTCCAGGGAGGCGCTGACCATTTCCGAGGACAGCCGTTCCAGCCGCCGGTAGGGGTTGTCCGGGTCCACCGCTTGACGGTGGTCCTTGACCAGGTGCGTCGCCGGTTCCAGCCAGGACAGCCAGGGATTGAGGTCCGACAGCGCCCACCGCTGGACCCGCAGGGGGTGGAAATCCCGCAGGAACTTGGCGAGGGGTTCGTTGGCGGCGGCCTTGACCAGGGGTTGCAGGAACAATTCATAGGCCCGTTGATTGAATTCGGACACCGCCGCCACCGTTTCGAAGGGGCCTTCGTCGGCCCGCTGAAAACGGTTCAGCCGCTGCATGACCTCCTCCAGGCGATGTTCGATGAATTCCACCTCGTAGCCCGGTTCCGGGCCGTCGGCGGGCACCTCGGTGATGCGCATCCCGTACAGGCCGGGGGGCAGGGCCTCGATGGACTTGAGCACCGAGACGATCTGAGCGTGCTCCTTCCGGGCCACCCGGCCGGACACGAAAATCCCCAGATGCCCGATGTCCTGATGCACCAGACCCAGGATCACCTGGCCCCGGGCCTTGATCTCCTCGGTGGAGCCGTACACGTCCGCCACCCAATTGAAGGCCTGTTCCGGGGGCGTGATGTTGTCCCCTAGGGACGCGAACAGAATGATGGGCGAGCGGATATTACGCAGGTCGAACAGGCCGCCGGGGGCCTGTCCGTCCTTGCCGACCCAGAGTTTGTTGCCCACGAACAGGTTTGTGGTGATCCACTCGATTTCCTCCTTGTTGAGCAGATAGAACCCGCCCCACCAGCGCTCGAATTCCAGGAAGCGGGCGGGTTCCGTATCCACGTTGGCGAACAGGTGGTAGTACTTGTCCCAAAAGCTGTTGGCCGGATTGAGGTTTTCAAAATTCTGCACCAGCCAGGCGCCGTCGAACTTGCCGTTGGACAGATCCGAGATGAAGGACGCTAGCCAAGTGCCGCCCAGCATGCCGCCGGAATAGCGCATCGGGTTGTCACCTTCCCCTTCCTCCCAGGCGCCGCCCCAGTAGGACATGGGTGCGCCGTTGATGACGATGGGGCCGGTGTCGTCCGGGGCGGACGCGGCCAGCATCATGGCCGCCCAACCGCCCTGGCAGTTGCCGATAACTACCGGCCGGGGGCTGTCCGGATGCAGTTTCCGCACCTGATGCACGAAATGGTGCTCAGCGTCGCAAACGTCCAGGAGGGTTTGGCCCGGTTCCGGGTCCGGGAAGAAGCTGACGAAATAAACTGGATGGCCGTCCCGCAATGCCACCCCCACCTGGGAATCGTCCTTGAAGCCGCCGACGCCGGGGCCATGCCCGGCGCGGGGGTCGATGATGAGGTAGGGCCGGCGCTTGGGGTCCAGGGTCACCCCGGCGGGGGGGATGATGCGCAGCAGGGCATAGTTGACCGGCTGGGCAAAGGTGCGGGCGTCCAGCACCGTTTCATACTCAAAGTGCAACAGGGGCGGTTTGCCGGCCCGCTCATGGGCGACGAAGTTATTGCCCCGCTGGTGCAGGGTCTCCCAGAACAACAGACTGCGCTGGGCAAAATCGATACCGTAGCGGGCCAACTGATCCCACGACTCCAGGGGCGAGAACAGCGACCACTGTTGCCACTGAGCCAATTGCTGGTCGAACACCTGATGCAGGCGCTCATCCAGCGCTTGCTGGGCTACCTCCAGGCGCCGCTGGTACAGCCGGGCGACCTTAGCGGACAGGTCCTGGGACTGCTCGATCTTCTGGTTCACATCGATGGTCATGGCGGTTGCTCCCCCGGTGAAACGAAGATGGCCGGATCTCCCCCGGCAGCCCCCTTGGGCTGGCTGGGTTGACCCCCTGGGTCATGGTTCTTGACTGGGCGCCTGGGGCGCGGGTACCTCGACGATGGGCGCGTTTTCCAGCAACCGCTGGGCGATGGCGATGATGGGCTCCATGTCGATCCGGTGAATGAAGCTGGTGTAGGTCAGGAGCGCCAGCAGAGTGCGCAGGTCGCTGGCCCAGGGTGGCAGATAGCGGGGCGGACGGCACAGGCCCATGGCGGTCAATTCCGCCAGCGCCGGCACGTCGCCCAGGTCCAACTTGCCGCAGAACAGCAGCCGCAGGCAGTCGGCCCGTCCGGCGCCGAACACGGCGCGGATGAAGTTACTGATTTGCAGCAGGCCATACAGGTACACCACGTCCTTGGTGAAGGGCGCGCCGCCGGTCACCAGCCCGCCCCGGAACACCCGGCGGCTGTTCTCGAACGCTTGGCCGGGATCGCCGGTCCGTTCAAGGAAATAGGCGTACACTTGCAGAAAGTCCGCCCCCTCGATGGCCATTTGGATGGCGAACACCCGGTCCGCCAGACGCCGCAGCCGGTCCAGTTCCATGGTGCCGCTGATGATTTCGGCGAACACCGCTAGGCCCTCCTGGGTGCGGGTGGTGCCCGGATGTCCGGCGGCCAGAATCGGCAGATCGTCCTGGGCCAGGCCGTTCAGGGAAGTGGCGACGTGGATATGGGCCTCGTGCTGGAGCAGTTGGGCGCTGTCCCGGTCGGTGAAGCGGGCGTCGCGGCGGATGCGGATGCGCTTGGCGGTGGCCAGGGCGTTGGCGGACAACTCATCCACCAGGGTCACGGCGGGGGCGTCGGCGCCGAAGTGCTGGCGCACCGCCCGCTGGATGTCATCCGCCACCTGCTGGGCGGAATGGTGGGCCGGGGGTGCGCTGCCCAGGTCGATGCGGGCCAGTTGCTCGATCACGTCCCGCACGCTCTCGGCCAACTCCAGGGTGGTGGCCGGGTAATAGCGCAGCGGCGCGCTGGGTTCGCCATAGGCGCGCCGGGCCTGCTCGAAAAACACCCGGGTGCCCACCGCTCCCAACATGCGGGCGCCGGTTTCAATGCCGTCCGCCTGCCGTTCCAGCCACAGGTCGATGGGGCTGATGGGGACGATCAGGCGGCGCGCTTCCCACACCGCGTCTAGGCTCGGCTGGGGATCGAAGCCGGCATAGCTGACCACCGGCAATTCACGGGCGCCCTCGGCAAAAAAGCGTTCCTTCACCTGGGGCGCCCAGTCGATGGCGCGCAGGATGCGGATTCGCTTGGCGCCCTGGTAGAGAATCCGGGCAACCCGGCGAATGCGTTCCCGTTCCTTATCTAGGTTAGACATCTGGCAAACTCCCGTGGCACTGAACCGGCCGGGGTTGGCGGAGCACGAACCCGCTGGTCCGGTCCGCCGCCATCCTTATGAGTGGGTGGCCAGCCAGGCGTGGGCCTCATGTTCATCCGTGAAATAGGCTACCGGCGCCTGGCGCATACCGGCGAAGCTGAACATCAGGGCCTCGTCCCGCCAGCGGGGCTCGCCCACGATGGCGATGGCCAGGATGTCCTGGTCGTGGGCTTTGAAGAAGCCAATATCGCCCCATTGCTCGCCCTTTTCCCAGCCGTGAAAATCGTCTAGCCGGATCAGCAGGCGCAACCGGCCTCGCACGCGGATTTCATCCGCCAGCATGCGTTGCGCCTGATCCCATTCCCGGTAGCCCAGCCGGCCGGAACAGCGGCCGATCATCAGGTTGCCTTGGGTTTCCACCAGACTGACGCTCATGTTGGCTGCTCTCCAAGTCATGTCCAGGTCGCGGCGGGGGACCCGCCGGATCCCGGAACCTGTTCGCTAGGAATTGGCGCCGCGCCCGTGGGCGGCGTCCAGCCGTGCCCGGATCATGCCGGCCCAGCGGTCGAAGGCTTCCTTGGTGTAGTCCCAGGTGGAATAGGCCTTCATGTAGCTGGACACGCCTTTATCAACGCCTTCCGTCCAGTTGTACTTCTTACCGGTATGGCGTTCGATGAAGGACGCCACCCGGGTGTGGCTCACACTGTCCAGGGCCTCCATTTCCACGGTCGCTTCGCCGATGAAGGGGGTGCTGCCCAGATCACCCTGGACGGCTCCCGCACCGGCCTCGCCCACCCATAGAAAAGGCACCACCAGGGTCGCCACCGCCGCTTCTGGCTTGTTGGGCACTAGGTCCGTGACCGCGATGCGCAGATGCAGCACGTCGGGTCCCGGCTTGTCCACCACCTGGTAGGTCGGACCCACCGCCTTGACGATGGCCTGATGGAAATAATCGACCAACTCTTTCAACTCCGCCGGGTCCACGCCCTTGTAATTCGCATCATCCTTGACCCAGATCTTGATGCGGTCGATCATCAGCTTGTTGTACTTGGAAAGATCTATTTTCTGGTTGATGTAGCGAAACGCTTTGCTGTCGCCGCCCACCGGCTTGATGTCGGCGTAAGTGCTGAGAAAGCCCTTGGCTTGATAATCGCCAAAGCGGGGCGCGCCGGCGGCCAATGCAAGACTGCTAGCTACTAATAAGGAAATACCAGCGATACGAGACAGGGTTTTCAGGGGAGCCATGATGACCTCTTGGGGCTTCTAAAGGAGTACGAAAAGTGGCCCGGATGGGCGCGGGCTGGAATCCGCTGCCGGGGGCGGGGCCTCCAGGACGGAGGCCCCTGAACTCGGGGCCGGGCCACCTAACGGTAGTGGTTGGCGTCCTGGTAGCCCCGCCGGTAGGCGGCATCCTCATCTTTCTTGTTCTTGTCATAGATGGCGCCACCCACGGCGCCCACACCGGCGCCGATCAGGGCGCCCGCGCCGGCATTGCCGCTGAAGGAGCCAATCAGGGCGCCGCCGGCGGCACCCACGCCAGCGCCAGTGGCGACCCGGCGCTCGGTGTCGGTCATGGAGGCACAGCCAGCCAGGGCCAGGGCCAGGACCGGAAGTACGACTAGATTGCGGTTACGCATGGTTCAGATCTCCAATCTGGGGGTTTGCCGGGCAAACCCGGGGGCCTGGACGGCTATTTCTTCGCCTTGGCTTTGGTGCAGGGCCAGGTGGCCTGGGCAAACCGGCCCAAGCTGTCCACGGCGGGTTCTTGCATGTAGCGGCCATTGGCCTTGGCCCAGTCCACGAACAGGGCCGCCGCTTGGGCGCGGCTAGGTTTCGGGTCTGGAATGCAAATCTTGGGTGCGCTGGTCTTACCCCGGTCCTGAATGGCGACGTAATACTGATAGACGCCGCTCAGATAGCCGTAGCAGAAACTGCGACCGGCTTCCGCCATGGCGTCGCCGTCCGGTACGGCACAGAGGTTGACTAGATCCTGGGCATTGCGCAGGTCGAATTCCTTATGGTCCGCAGCCAGGGCCTGGACGGCCCAGAGGCTCAGGGAGGCAGCGAGCAGTTGACGCAGCATGGTGTTCCTCTCCAGTGATCGGTAGGGCCGCCGGGGTGATCCCCGGCGGTGGGTTGGCGCCGTGGCGGCGCCCGCCTTACTTCTTCTTGGTCGAACTCTTGGCCGGAGTCGTGACCCGGATGGACACCGCATTGGTATAGCGGGCCACCACGATGTCGCCAACCTTGACCTCGTTCAGGCGGGTGACTTCGGGTCCCGCCTTGACCGTGACGGCCTTGCCTTCCGGTCCGACCAAGCGCACCTGACGGCTATTGTAGTCAATGGCGTCAACCCGGGCCTTCACTTCAATGGTTTGGCTGGCGGTACCCTGGGGCTTCTGGCCCTTGGGCGCCCGCTTGACCGACTCGGAGGCGGAGGCGCTGGGCTGTTCCCCGCGTCCGGCCAGGAAGAGTTCCGTGGTATCCCGGAATTCGATGGACACCTGGTCGCCAACCCGGATCTGGTCAAAGTTGACGCATTCGGGGCCGCAGTTGACCCGGGCGGTGTTACCGTCGGCGGCCTTGAGGGTCACGACGCGCTTCTTCTTATCCACGGCCTTGACCGTTGCCGTGAGGTAAAGTACCTGTTCGTCCACCAGACCGGGCTTGCTGACTTCCGTGGCGGGTTGGGCGGGCGGGGTAGAGGCGCAACCGCTCACCAGGGCAGCGAGCACCAGAGCCGAGGCACTGCCTAGCAACAGGGATTTGAGTCGAGAATTCATAAAATTCCTTGAGTTGACAGATTGAGCAGGCGAAACGGCCCGGAAACCCGAGCCGATGGATGTGAGTGCTAGGCTTATAGATCCTATTGCGGCGCTACAGCCGACCAAGAGAACCCGGCGACCCTAGACCGCTAGGAGTGTAGCCTCTGGGATCCCAGTTGCCTAGCGGGGTATCCGGCGGGCTGGATGCTGCGCTGCCGGCAGTTCGGAGAAGTTTCCAATTCCGGCTGGGCTGGGTTAGATTGAGGCCCGGCCGGCGCCCGGCCGTAACCCCCAAGCCTCAGGATTTCTTATTCCGGTGGAAACCGCCCCATGACACATGCCATCCTGCCCCAAGGTTCCCCGTTTTGGTCCAGGTTCCGCCAGCCAAGAAATTCTATGGTGCGCCTGTTGCTGTCCCTGCTGGCTATCAGCGTCCTGGGGTTGGGGCAGGGCGCCTGGGCTGCTGGCGAGCGTCCCCGCATCGGCCTGGCCCTGAGCGGCGGCGGCGCCCGGGGCGCGGCCCACGTCGGGGTCATCAAGGTGCTGGAGGAGATGCGCATCCCCATCGACTACATCGCCGGTACCAGCATGGGTTCCATCGTCGGCGGTCTGTACGCGTCTGGCATGTCGTCCGACGAGTTGGAGCGGGTTCTCCAGGAAATGAACTGGGAAGACGTGTTCACGGACAGTCCGGCCCGGCCCGAGCGCTCCATGCGCCGCAAGATGGACGACCGGCTGTACATGACCCGGCTGGAGGCGGGGGTCAAGGGCAGCGACCTGGGCATCAAGCCGGCCCTGGTGCTGGGGCAAAAGTTTAATTTGGTGCTGCGCCATTACACCTTGCCGGTGGCCGAGGTGCGGGACTTCGACCGGTTGCGGATTCCGTTCCGCTGCGTGGCAACCAACATCGAAAACGGCCAGGCGGTGGTGATGGGTTCCGGGGACCTGGCCCAGGCCATGGTGGCCAGCATGGCGGTACCGGGAGCGTTCGGCGCTGTGGAGCGGGAAGGGCTGCTGCTGGTGGATGGGGGCATGGCCAACAATCTGCCGATCAGCGTGGTGCGGGCCATGGGCGCCGACATCGTCATTGCGGTGGACATCAGCGCCCCCACCGTGACCCGGGACAAGCTGAAAAATGCCCTGGCGGTGCTGGATCAACTGACCACCCTTATGACGCGGCGCACCGCCGATGCGGAGATAGCCACCCTGGGTCCCAAGGACCTGTTGATCGTCCCGCCCCTCAAGGACATCGGCTCGGCGGATTTCAAGCGGGTCGGCGAGGCGATTCAGATCGGGGCCGGCGCTGCCCAGGAGTCCCGCTCCCGCTTGGCAGCTCTGTCCTTGCCAGAACCCCAGTATCAGGCCTACCTGGCGCGCACTGGGGCGCCACCCCGGGACCTGCCGACCCTGGCGTTCGTGCGGGTGAAGAATCAATCCTCCCTGGATGACCGGGTGCTGACCGACAACTTGGACATCAAGGCCGGAGACCGGTTCGACGAGGCCAAGCTGGAAAAGGGCTTGGCGCGGATTTACGGGTTGGACCTGTTCGAAAGCGTTCGGTATCGAATCGTGGAGGAAAACGGCGGCCAAGGGCTGGAGGTGGAAGCCAAGGAGCGCTCCTGGGGAACCAATACCTTGCAGGCCGGCATCGAATTATCCTCCGGTGTGAACGCTGGCTCCTCGTTCAACGTCGGCGCCGCCTACACCCAGCGGCCCCTGAACAGCCTGAACGGGGAATGGCGCACCGCCGTTACCCTAGGCGAGGAGCCTGGGTTGCTGACCGAGCTATACCAGCCCCTGAGCGCGGCGGATGATTTCTACGTGCGGGGCGCCCTGGGTTATCTGACCAGCGTGGTACGGGTGTACCAGGGGGACGAGGCCACCTCGGAATACGACGTGAAGCGCTATGGCGTGGATCTGGCGGCCGGCTACAACCTGGATCATTGGGGACGGGTGGAACTGGGCCTGCGCCGCTACTCAGGGGACATGGAATTGACCCTGGGCACGGAAAACTTCGGTAAGCAACAGTTTACCGACAGCCAGGCGGTATTCCGCTTCTTGGCGGATACCCAGGATAATGTCTATTTCCCCCGCAGCGGCTATACCGGCGATTTCACCTGGATAGCGTCCCGGGAAGGGTTGGGCGCCGATTCGGATTTTGATCAACTGAGCGCCCGTTGGCGGGTCGCCCAAAGTTGGGGCAAGCACACCCTGATCGGCTCCATCATGCTGGGCACTACCCTGAGTGACGAGGCGCCGCCCCAGGACCTGTTCCGGGCCGGTGGTTTGCTACATCTATCCGGACTCAATGCCAATCAGATTGCCGGCCAGCATGTGGGGCTCGGCGTGTTCAACTATATGTATCGCTTCAGCGATAATTTCATCAGCCCCATCTACCTGGGGGCGTCCCTGGAGGCGGGCAACGTATGGCAGAAATCCGCCGATTTCGGCTCGGACCTGATCCACTCCGCCAGCCTGATTGCCGGCTCGGATACGCCGTTGGGCGCCCTTTATTTGGGCTATGGGGTGGCAGATTCTGGGGACCGGGCCCTGTACCTGATCCTCGGACAGCCCTGGCATTGAGCCCGGTGGTCGAACAAAGGCGCGCAGGCGCGGGAGGGTCCTGATGATCGACGGCAATCTGGCGCGGCGCTGGCTGCTGGTGGCAGCGTTGGTGGCGGCTTTGGTGGGCTTGCTGCCCCTGCTGACCCCGGACATCCTGGTTGGTTTTTTCCGGGATGGCAGCCCCCTGGATCGCATGACCCTGGTGCTGTTTCTGGTGCTGCTGGTGCCCCTGGTGTTCGATCGCCTGCGACTGCCGGTCTCCCTGGGCCTGTTGTTGGCCGGCGTGGCGTTGGGTCCCCATGTGCTGGGCATCTCGGATCCAGAGTCCCCTACCGTGGACCTGTTCGCCAGCCTGGGGCGGGTGTTTCTCATGTTCGTGGCCGGGCTGGAGGTGGATTTGCGGGTGTTTCATCAAACCCGCAACCGCTCCATGGCGTTTGGTTTCAGCACCTTCATCTTGCCGCTGCTGGCTGGGGTGTCGGTGGGGCGGCTGTTTGATTTTGACTGGAACGCCAGTTTCCTGATCGGTTCCCTGTTGGCGTCCCATACCTTGCTCGGTTTTCCGGTGCTAGTGCGCCTGGGGCTGGGGCGCTCGGAGCCCATGGCGGTGATCCTGGGCGCCACCGTGTTCACGGACGTGGCATCCCTGCTGGTGCTGGCCGTGTGCATTTCCGTGCATCAAGGCGGATTCAGTTGGGCCGGCATGGGCGTGCAGTTGCTGGAGTTGGGCATTTATAGCGTCATCGTCCTGATGGGCTTTCCCTGGCTGGGGGTGCGGCTGCGGCGCCGCTTCCGGTCCAATGAAACCCTGCTGTTTCTCATCACCCTGGCGGCGGTGATGCTGGCGGCCTTGGGCGCCAAGCTGATCCACCTGGAGGACATCGTGGGTGCCTTCTTCGCGGGCCTGGCGGTGAACCGGGTGCTAGGCGCCACCGAGACGGCAGAAAAGGTGCGTTTCCTAGGGGAGACGCTGTTCATCCCGGTGTTTTTCGTCATGATCGGATTGCGCCTGGACCTGCCGGTGTTCGTAGCGACCCTGGCCACCAGTCTGCCATTCGTGGCCGCCATTGTGGGTGCCTTGGTGGGCGCCAAGGGGCTAGCCGCCTGGGCGGTTCAACGGCCCTTTGGCTATGATCGGGCTGCCACCTTGACCCTCTGGTCCCTGTCCCTGCCCCAGGTAGCGGCCACCCTGGCGGCGGCGGTGGCGGCCTACGAAACCTTGAACTCCGATGGCGAACGGCTCATCACCGAATCGGTGCTGAACAGCGTCATCGTGTTGATGGTGGTCACCTCGGTGCTGGGCCCCTGGCTCACCGAGCGGTTTGGTTCCCGAATGGCGTCGAGCACCCAGTTGGCGACGGCGCAGGAGTAAGCCCATGCGATCTGATCGACGAAAATTGTTGACCCTCTTGACGGCCGGACTGCTGGTGGGCCTGGTGCCCGGCGCCGGTCGAGGCGCGGACCCGACCCCGGCGCAGATGCGCGACGCGCTGCGCAAAATGCGCAAGGAAACTCTGGACCGCCTGTACCGGGAACGCCCCAAGCTCAAGGCTAAGTTGCGGGGCGCCGCCGGCTACGGGGTATTTAGCCTGGAAGGTTTCCAACTGCTGTTCCTAGGTAGCTCCGGCGGGCGCGGCCTGGTGCGGGACAACCTCACCGGCCGTGACACCTACCTGCGGGTGGCATCGGTGGGGGCCGGCCTGGGGGTGGGCTACCGGGATCAACGGCTGGTGCTGGTGTTCAAGAGCCGGGATGTCCTCAAGCGGTTCACCGCCGAGGGTTGGTCCTTCGGTAGTGAAGGCGCCGCCGCTGCCAAAGCGGGGGACGAGGGCGTGGCCGATAGCGGCATCCAACTGGCGGATGGCATCGAGGCCTTTCCCCTGGTGGAGACCGGCCTCATCTTCAAGGTCACCCTGCAAGGCTACAAATATTGGCCGGACCAGGAACTGATGGATAAGAGGTGAGGGGGACCCGGTGCCCGTCTCAACCGAGGCTGACGCCGATCATCCGGCCCAGGCCGAAGGTCAAGGCCGCCGCCGCGCCGCCCACCAGCACCTGGCGCAGTCCGGAATAAAGCAGGCCGCGCCCGGTCATGAGGCTGATGGCGGCGCCGATGGCGAACAGACCGCCGGTGCTGGTCAGGAGGGCGAGCAGAATCGCGCTGGAACCGCCCCAGAACAGGAAGGGGGCTAGGGGGAATACCGCCCCGGTGACGAACAGGGCGAAGGACGCCAACGCCGCCGTGTAGGCGGAGCCCCCCAGCTCGTCCGGGTCGATACCCAGTTCCTCCCTGGCCAGGGTATCCAGGATGTGGGCTTGGTCCGCCATTAAATGGGCCGCCAATTGCTGGGCCTGGTCCTTGGGCAGACCCTTGGCTTGGTAGATCAGGGCCAGTTCCATCTGTTCCTCCGCCGGGTTGGCCGCCAATTCCTCTGCCTCGATTTGAATCTGGCCCTGGTACAGTTCCCGGGCGCTCTGCACCGACAGCCATTCCCCCAGGGCCATGGAGCCGGCGCCGGCCATCAGTCCCGCCAGGCCGGCGATCAGGATGTCCCGGTTGGGCAGGTTGGCGCCTGCCAGCCCCATCACCAGACTGAGGATGGACACCAGCCCGTCGTTGGCCCCCAGCACCGCCGCCCGCAGCGCGTTGCCATCGCCGCCCCGGTGGCGGCCCTCTAGGCGGGCCAGCGAGCCCCCGGAAAGCCCGCCCTGGGCCCGGGCCGCCAGCCGCAGCACCCGGGCGTGGGAGCGTTCGTCCCTGGACAGGCCCGCCGCCACTGCATCCGACTGTTGGTCATAATCCTTGCTGTCCAGCCGTTCCCCGGCGGCCACGGTCGGCAACACGAACTGGGTGCCTAGGTGCCGGGCCAACTGGATCATGACCCGGGCCCGCCAACTGGGCCGGGGCGGTGGCGGGGTGACGCCCGCCTGGCGCAGCTTGTGCTCCCACAGCGCCGCGTGACGCCGCTCCCCGGCCGCCAATTGCCGGAACACCTCCGCCAACTGGGGCTGGGACTCCCCCGCCGCCAGGGCCTCGTACAGGGCCGCCCCGTCGATCTCCTTGCGGCGATTGGCCAGGTAACGGGGGATGGGGTCGCTGGAATGGGACATAGTTCCTCCCGACGGGGACTGGAATGGGCCGGGGCCGACCTGGACAGGCTAACGGATAATCCCCCAGGGCGGGAGTCTGCGGCCTTAACCGGGATACTTAACCATAAATTTGAACCAGTCCAGACTTTGCCCTGGCGGGGGTTTTGCTCCCTGACGGCTTGGTGTAAACAAGCCTTACCCCACCGAGCAGGGGTTGGTCATCCCTTTGTTCTCTCAACGGCAATTCGCGGGAGGAGTGCCATGGCACGCAAGGCGGTTGGTAAAGTCAGCCCGGAGGGCAAGTCCCAGCGCCCGGCACCGGCAGCGCCGGTTAGGGACGGGGCGGGGCCCTGGGTTCTCAACGTCCGCCCGGACGGGATCGACTTCCGGGATCAAATGTATGTTCCGACCCTGGTGGAGGTGCCCCTCCAGCGGGATTTGGAAGACTATCTGACACTGGGTGTGCCCATCCTGGACCAGGGGCGGGACGGCGCCTGTACCGGCTTTGGGCTGGCAGCGGTGGCCCATTATCTGCTGCGGACCCGGAAAGTGTTTCCAGACCCTGTTCCCATCAGCCCAGCCATGCTGTACGCCATGGCGCGCCGCTATGACGAATGGGCGGGGGAGGACTACGAGGGTTCCAGTTGCCGGGGGGCCATGAAGGGTTGGTACAAGCACGGCGTCTGTGGCGCGGACCAGTGGCGGGCCGGCCCTGATGGGGCGCCGGTGCTGAGCCAGGCGGTGGTGGCGGACGCGGCGCAGCGGCCGTTGGGGGCCTACTTTCGGGTGAACCACAAGAACTTGGTGGCCCTGCACGCGGCGCTGGCGGAAGTGGGCGTTCTCTATGCCAGCGCCCGGGTGCATAGCGGTTGGACTCAAGTGGGCGCGGACGGTCGTATTCCCTTCCAGGAGGGAGAGCTGGGGGGCCACGCCGTTGCCATCGTCGCCTATGACCAGGATGGTCTATGGATTCAAAACTCCTGGGGCAGCGCTTGGGGGCGGGGCGGATGCGGTCATTTGTCCTATGGGGATTGGCTGGCCAACGGCAGCGATGTGTGGGTGGCCCGGCTGGGCGTGCCGGTGAATCTGCCGGCAACCGCCCGCTCCACCAGTCAAGCCGGTGCCGGTGCGGTGCGCTCCAAGGGCTATGTCTACAACGAGGTGCGCCCCCACCTCATCAGCCTGCGGAACGACGGCCAACTGGATGAGCGGGGCGACATCGGCACCCCGGCGGCCCTGGTCCGGGAAATATTAGGTAACGACTTTCCCCGCATCACCCAGGGGTGGAAAAAGAAGCGCCTAGTGTTGTACGCCCACGGCGGACTGGTGGGTCAGGATACCGCCATCCAGCGGGTGGCCGAGTATCGGCGGGTGATGCTGGACCGGGAGTGCTATCCCTTGGCGTTCATTTGGAAGAGCGACTATTGGTCCACCATCCAGAATATCCTGGAGGACGCCACCCGCCGGCGGCGCCCGGAGGGGATTCTGGATGACGCCAAGGACTTCATGCTGGACCGGTTGGACGATGCCCTGGAGCCCATCGCCCGGGCGTTCACCGGCAAGGCGGCCTGGGACGAGATGAAGGAAAACGCCCTAGGGGCGACCACCAGCGCTCAAGGGGGCGCCCGTCTGGTGGCGGACGAAATCGCCCTGCTGGCGCGCCGCTTTCCCGAGCTGGAAATCCATCTGGTGGGTCATAGCGCGGGCAGCATCTTCCATGGACCCTTGGTCCAGTATCTGGTCACCCAGGGGCCGCTCCGGACCGGTCCCTGGCGGGGGGCTCCGGTCCAGGGTCTGGGTCTGACCATCAAGACCTGTACCCTGTGGGCGCCGGCCTGCACCCTCCAGTTGTTCAAGGATAGCTACTGGCCGGCGTTGCGCAGCGGGGCCATCGGCGCCTTCACCCTGTTCACCCTGACCGGCAAGGCGGAGCAGGATGACCACTGCGCCCAGATTTATCACAAGTCCCTGCTGTACCTGGTTTCCAACGCCTTCGAGGACCAGCCCCGGATTCCGGTGATCCGGCCCCTGGGGGTGCCGATCCTGGGCATGGCGGCCTGCGTCGAGGCGGATGCGGACTTACGCAAGCTGTTCAACGGCCAGGGTCCCGGCCGCGCCGCCTGGGTGCTGTCCCCCAACTCGGCGCCCCCAGGTTCCCCTGACGGGGCGGCTTCCTATCATCATGGGGATTTTGACGATGACGACGCCACGGTACGGGCCACCCTGGCCCGTATCCTGGACGTGGACGCCATCCGGGAAGAAATGGGCTTCAGGCGCACCGCCTCGTCCCAGGGCAACCGGCGGCGTAGCCTCGGCGCCTGGTAGCTGCCTCGGTGCGCGGGCGGCGGGCCGGGCTCCGCTCGCCGCCCCGGTCCTCATTCTCCCTGAATGCCGACGAACACCCGGACTTCCCGGCCCTGCACATAGCGCTTCTTACGCCGGTCTACCATCAATTGGGCGGTGTGGCGGTCGATGTCCAACTCCACCAGAAAGGCCAGGTTATCCGGGTCGATTCCTTCCACGGGCTCGATGCCGAGCACCGGCGCGCCCATTTCAGCGAGAACTTCCGCCAAGTGTTCCTTGGTGGTTCCGGCCGGCAGATTGCCAACATTGATCTTGGTGGACATGAAAATTTCCTCGGTGACGATAGTGTGAGTGAACCAACTTTAGCCTAAATAGCGTAGCGCCTCGGCAATCAGATCCTTGGGCGCCGGTAACTCCCGTCGAGAAATGGTCACGGGCAGCACTACCAAGGATCGCCCGTTGGCGCTATGCAATTCCATCAACCGGATGTCCAGGCTGTTGCCTTCCGGATGTTCCCGCACAATGCCCATGCGGTCCAGAATCAGATGCCGGGAGTTCGCGTACAGTTGTTTTGGGGCGTCGCCCAGCACCTCCACCACTTCCTCCAGGTTGCTCTCCAGCACCTCGGCGCCGGAGCCCACCTCATGGAGTTCGGTCTCGATGCGGGCCAAGTCCGCCTCCAGGCGGTCCAGGGTGGGGGGCGGTCCCGCTTGGGGGCCCTGAAAACCCCATTGACCGGATTCCAGGGTCCGCAAGCGCCGCTGCAACAGGTCCCGCTGGCGCTGTAGATCTGCCCTGGATTCCCGGTTCTCGCCGATATGTTGCAGCGCCAGCGCTAACAAATGGTCGAATGCCCGGCGCCGCAGGCGCTTGCGTAACACTTCCTCGGTGGGCGCCGGATCCACCAGCCGCTGACCGCTGAAACTGACGCTGGTTTGCACCACCTCCCGTTGCAGGATGTCGCCCTGCAACTCCATGCCCAGTACCCGGCGCTCCCGGAGTTCGGCCGCCAGCAGCCCATATAGGGAATCGGCGCCGCTGGATTCGGGGGCGGCCACCAATTCCGCCAGACTGGTATCGTCCCGCAACATTTCCCGTACATGCTCGGCGGAGGCGAACAGGGCGCTCAGTTCTGGATTGGCGCCGTAATCGCTGGGATTGAGGGGCGCGAACGGCGGTAGCTCTTGGACCAGCGCCACCACCTGATCCACCGCCTTGAGCACCGCCGGCCGCAGGCGCCGCTGGTAGCCGGGCAGGGTACGCAGGCGGGGGTCGGTGCCGTCCACCGCATGCTCGATGGCCAACTCCACCAAATGTTCGGGGTAGGGCGAGGCATCGCCCGGGGCCCGGTCAAACAGGAAATGGAATAAACGGAACATGCTGAATCTCGCTGCGGCAGGTGGATGGACGGGGCGAAGCCAAGCGCTTCTCCCACGGGGACGGGCCGGGACCCAAGCGGAAATTCCTGTGGCCAGAGCATAGCATGGGCCTGGAAACCAGGCGGATGCGGGGTGCGTGGGAACGGTGGGGCAGGTCCTGGGGATTGGGGCCGCTCCATGGCGTGATGAGGGGGCGGGGCGGTCCATTTCATCGAGTCCGGCGCTACCGGGGATAGGCCAACCGGGCAATGGGCTCCAGCGTCGCGCTGGCCTGCGCGAAGGGCCCCTTCGGCGCTAGCCCCACGCCCCAGTCCTATATCCAATAGGAGAGCCGGCTTTGCGGCAGGGCCAGCCGCTCATCCAGCGGCACCCGCTCGATCGGCCGACCCTCACCGCGGCCGTGAATTTTCTCTGGTCACCCGTGGGAGGTTCACCCAGCCTACGCCCCAGAGTTCGACAGGAATCATCGGCGGAGAAGTCTATAGTTAACAGGCTTACCTCCCATGATCCAGCCAATGAAACGGCTCCCAGGAAAAATATGACGCACGCATACCTCCTCCAGCCACAGCTGTTCATCCGCGCATCGACATGGCTGCTAGTGGGGATTTTGCTCCTGGGTTCAACCACCTCACAGGGCGCGGTCAACCCCCTTCCCTACACAATCGGCACGCCAACCCTGACTGAGCTGTACGTCTCCCCCACGGGCAACGACTCCAACGACGGTACGAGCCGTTCCACCCCGCTGCAGACCATCGGCGCGGCCTGGGGACGAATCCCCTTGGGTACTCTCACCGGCACCGGTTACCGCATCAACCTACTGCCCGGCAGCTTTCCCTGCGAGGGGGACTGCATCAACTTTTTCTCCAGCCGCCACGGGGCCTACGCCTTCCCCATCATCCTACGTGCCGTCGACGGACCAGGCACAGTGACCCTGCTGGGAGGGCTCAACCTGTACGATGTGCGTTACTTATATCTGCTCGACCTCACCCTGCGCGCCGGCAATGACGTGGGGGCGGCTTTCGGCAATGACGTGCTCCACATCGAGCTGGGCGATCACATTTTGATGCGCGGCCTCCAGGTGCAGGGGCCTCAAGCCTGCATCGACGATGTGTGCAATGACATGCAGGAGGTTCTGAAAGTCAACCAATCCCAGTACGTCTACCTGGAAGAGAGTGACCTGAGCGGTACCCAGCAGACCGCCCTAGATTACGTCTCGGTGCAGCACGGGCATGTAATCGACAGCCACATCCATTACACCGGCGGCCGCTGCGCCTACGTCAAGGGCGGCTCGGCCTACCTGATCTTCGCCCGCAACGAATTTGATGACTGCCGGGAGGCGGGGCTCCAGATTGGCGAGGGGACTAACCTCGCCTTCATGGAATCCCCCTGGCTCCACTACGAGACCTATGACATCAAGGTCATCAACAACCTCATTCACGGTATTCAAGGCGCTGGGCTAAGCGTGGTGGGGAGCTTCAACATTTTGCTGGCCTACAACACCCTCTACCGCGTCGGCCTGGACAATCCGCTCAGCGGCCAAACCTGGTCCCTGGCCCAGTTCATCCACGGCTCCCGCTCCTGCATCCAGGCCGACGAATGGGGGGGCGCGGCGGGAACGGCGGCCCGCTGCCAGGCCCAATTGGACGCCGGCGGATGGGGCACAGCGGTGGTCGGGGGCGGCGGCGACTGGATCCCCAATCGCAATGTGCGGGTCTATAACAATCTCTTCTATAACCCGCCGGGGACCGGGACCCATTATGTGCATCTGGTGGTGAACGGCCCCGTCTCCCCACCAGCCCAAACCGCGAACATCCCGAATCCCAGCTTGGCCGACGACCATCTGGAGTTCCGCGGCAACCTGATTTGGAACCAGCCCATCGAGCCCGCCGGCCTGGTGGGGGACAACAACGGCTCCGGCAACATCGGCTGCCAGCCAGCCAACGCCACCTGCAATGAGCTTGAGCTGCTGGCGGACAATGGGATCAATGTCCTGGAACCTCAGTTGCGCGACCCAACCGCAGGCGATTTCCACCCCATCCAGGGCGGCAACCTCTTCACCGTCGCAGCCCGCGCCATCCCCGACTTCACCTGGACCGATGCGCCCTTCCCACCCGCCGTGCCGGCCGGCAATAGTGACAATCAGGTGCTGCAGGATGCGGATGGCCGCACCCGCCCAACGGGTGGGGTGGTGGGAGCCTATGCCACCGCTGAAGAAAGCTGTTCCAACATCCCCCTCTGGGTGCAGAACCAGACCCTAGGCTCTGGCGCGGCCTATTGCTCGACCCAGGGAATCACGGTGGGACCGGCGGTGAACCTCTCCGGCCTGAACATCACCTTGACCGCTCCGGTCGTGCGACTGGTTCCTTCGGTACGCATCTTTGCGGGATCGTCGGTGCGCCTGGGGCGTTGAGCCGGTTTCCCCGGCGTCAGAATAGTTGTCGCCTCAAATTTTCAGAGCCTATGAAATTGGCTATGTCTGCGTTAAGAGTTGGTCAATCTCTGACGCCCGGACGGCTTGGGTGAGAAACAGGGATGGAGAAAGAAGGGTTCCGAATCGTTTGAGGCATCGACTGTTGATTCCGGCGGAAAGTTGACCAGCGATTCCGGTTGAAAGCTGACCAGGGAAGGAAGCCACCCCAGCGAGGGGATGGCGGTGGATAAGTGTACGGGTGTAAGGGTCAGAAGGGAGTATCGGTGTCCTCAGGTGGATGGATTGCACGCTGGCTCTGCTCCCTTGCCTTGATCCACTCGGTGTCGTGGCGAATTTTGCCCTCCTGGCCGCCCAGGTGGTTCCGCTGCTGGGACCCTGGGGCCTTTTGGTCCTGTCCAGCCTGCTGGGCGCCTGGTTCTGGTGGGGCTGGTGGCGCGGCCAGGCGTAGCCCGCAGCTGGAGCGCGTTCTAACAGGAGGAACGCGGGGCAACTAGCGGCGTCCTGTTCGGCAAGAACTGCACGAGCGGGATCACCCTCGCGCTGATCCCGCTCAATAGCGCTCTTCTGCCTGCGCCGGTAGGTGGCGCTAGCGCCGTGACCGCCGCCGTCCTTTGCCTACCCCTGCGGCAGAAACTACAGGATACCCATCTTGGCGCCGAATCCCCGCTAGCCGAAATTTGGGACAGGGAGTTCCTCGAGCAGTACGGGCTGCCACCCTGCGCCGGGATCCAGCTGCGCCGTTCGGTCACCCTTGCGATGGCAAAAATCAAATGACACCCAAGTCGTTGTTGACGGGGCTCGCCTCCAGTCGCGCTCCGTCCAGCGAGGCCGGTGCAACCCCACTTTTGTCCTTCTTCCCCATTTCCAGCCGCCCTTTTTAGGACACGGGGTTACCCCAATTTGGTGTCCGGAAGAATCGGGGCCGGGGCACTCGGGATAAACGCCGATTTCATGCCGCCTAAACGGGGGGAATTTCACCGGCCTGTCAACTCTTCATCTTAGTGTACTAATGTATATGGCTTCTAATTGTAGAAAGAACACGAAGCGTAATGAATAATGGAGTGCTTGACAGGCTGGGTGCCTTGTGCCGCGACCTAGCCCAGGAACCGCAGGCCGAGGATCGCCGTCGGCTGTTACTGGAGGGGGCCATGGCTCTAACTGGGGCCACCGCAGGCGTGTTGTTCGTCCGGGCCGACCGGGGCCTGCAACCCGCAATGGTGGTGGTCGACGGTAAACCCGTGGAGCCGGGCTCGGCCGCCTGGTCGGCCCTGGATGTTCCAGCCCCCGGCCAGCCGCCGACGCCGGTCTGGTATGGGGCACGGGCCAGCGCCCTCCAAATCCCCGACCTGAGTCGGCTGCCGCCGGACCTGGATCCGACCGCGATCCAAGAATGGGATCGTGCCACCGGTCGCCGCTCCCGGTCCTTGCTCGCTGTCGCGCTGCGCGACCAGCACCGCAACCCGGCGGCAGTGGTGATGCTGTTGGACCCGCGCCCGCTCGAGGGCGGCGGTGATCGGACATTCGGCGCCGAAGCGCGGGGAGTGGTTGAGGCCCTGGCTTGGCAGGCCATGCGACCGGCCTCCCCAGTCACTGAGACCGGTTCGGCGGAAGATGCCGCGCTGGTTCAGGACCTTGGGGTGAGCAATCCTTCCGACGCACCGATCCTGATCAAGCGCCTGATGGTGACCGGTATCCCTCGAAAGGATGCGGAAGCCATTGCGGCTGAGGTATTTGACGGCTCTGCTACCCCGGCCCCGGGTCAATCGGCGAAGGAATTCCTGGAACAGCGCAAGTACCAAGCCATCGAACGCCGGGTAGGTCCTCGCCCCAGGGACCGCTTCCGCGCCTGGTCCGAATTTCGGCGCAGCGGTCTGCCGCTGGTGCTCCTGATCGGCGGCTGCTCCGGGAGCGGAAAGAGCACCCTGGCGGCCAAATTGGGGCTGCGTCTGGGAATCGGTCGCATCCAATCGTCGGATACGCTGCGGGAGGTGATGCGGTTGCTGGTGTCGACGTCCCTGGCTCCGGAGATCCATTGCTCCAGCTATCAAGCCTGGCAGGTGCTTCCGCGTCTTCCCCCGGACCTGGGGGCCACCGACCGGGTGGTAGCGGGCTTCGGCGCCCAGTCCGACAAGGTGGCGATCGCAATCCGCGGCGTGGTCCAACGCACCTGTGCGGAGCAGGCATCCGCCATCGTAGAAGGTACCCACCTGCACCCGGCTTTGATACGGGAGATGATCCAGCCGAATGCCATCATGGTTCCCATGCTGCTCGCCGTCCCCACCAAAGAGGGCCTGGCCCAGCATTTTCAGGCGCGTAAGGTGCAGGCGCCTACCCGTGCGGACCTTCGCCACCTGGACCATTTTGCCGATGTCTGGGAGTTGCAACGCTACCTGGTGGCCGAAGCGGCGACCGCAGGGGTCAGCATCATCCCCAACCTCGGGATGAAGTTTTGTATCCAGCAGGTACTGGACCTGATCGCCGCCGCGCTGTTGGAGCGCTTTCCCCCCTCTTGAACCAGCGCCGCCTGTTAGTCTTATCTGACGATCCGCTGCCGTTCGAGGCAAACACTCGAGCCGGTTGTCGGTTGAAAACGGGTCACACCGGTGCCCTTCAGTTTTCTTCAGCATGTCTTCGGTGGCGCGCACCACCACTGGCACCTCGAGTAACGCCAAACTAACAAGCTAACGGACACCCTCCAATTTGGCCGTAGACGTTCTCGGCAACCGGGCCTTCTCCTGGAGTGCGGGGTCAGTTCTCGCACTGGAACATTTCCTGTCCACCCTACCGCTCCCGGCGGCTAAACAGTGGAGAACTTGCTAGCCCGGCCCCCCTGCCATAGTAATGGCTATGTCTGCGTTAAGAGTTGGTCAATCTTTGGCACCCGGACGGCTT
>CAZIHO010000015.1:42350-43474 GCA_964538875.1 uncultured Chromatiaceae bacterium | reverse complement strand
CCGCCCTGCTGCAAGCCCTGAATCTCAATATCAATTTGCGGCCCGCCAGTGTCCAGGAGTTTTTGCTCCAGGCCGGCTTGGCGGTGGACATGCCCAGGGACCATTACACCGGGCCGACGCCGGTCACCGGGCCCGCCGCCTACCGCACCCTGTTGGTCACAGATTCCAGCCGGGATCTGACCGATCAGGCTGCCAGCGTGCGCATGGGCTCCGAGCGCCTGACCCTGGCGCCGGTCTCGACGCCGGTGGCCCGTTCCCGGACCCCCCTGTGGATCGGCGCCGGAGCGCTAGCGGCACTGGCGCTGGCCGGGGGCGGTTGGCTGTTGTGGGAGCGGGGTCCGGAGCCGCAATCCTCATCCGCCCAGGTGCCGCCGGCCCAGGTTCCTACCGCATCGGTTCCCCCGGCGGTGGCGCCGGTCCAGATCCCCGTCGAGGTGACGCCGGTCCAGCCGGTGGTGGTCGCGCCGGTCCCGGGCAAGGTTCCGGCACCGGAACCGGCTCCTAAGCTGGTGGAGCCGGTGGCGGGCGGCACATCCCCGGAGCCCGTCCAAGCCAGTGTGCCGCCAGCGGTCATCCCGACCCAGATGCCGGAAGTGGTGTCCAGCGAGCCGGTGACGGTGCCCCAGCCGGTGCCGAAGCCGCCGGATGTGGTTGCCAGCCCCGATCCTGCGACCCAGGTGGTGGCCAGCCCGGAGCCGGGCGTCGTGCCCAGCGGCGCCGACCTCCCGGCCAGCGTCACGCCGCCGGTGGCGCCGGCCGGGGTGCCTGACACCGGCAAGGCGGGCGCCAGTTCCGCCATGGCGGCGCTGGAGAAAAAGTTGGACCGGCAAAGCTCCGGACCCAGCGCCAGCGCCACGGTGGCCCAGGAAGCGCCGAAACGGCCCCGGCCGGCGGCGCCACCACGCCCGGCGGTCCATGCGGCCCCAGCGGTCAAATGGGAACCAGGCGTCCACCTAGGCACCCGGAAAACTGATTGACAGGGCTGGTAGCGGCTGGTACTTGTTGACGCCCAGCCCGCGCCGGTAGGAACCGGTCTAGGGTTGATCCGGGGCAGGGATGCTCCGGCGCGGCGCTCAGCCGCGTGAGCCAGGGCCGGGCCGGTACCGGCCTTGGCGTCGCCTGCC
>CAZIHO010000015.1:39336-42250 GCA_964538875.1 uncultured Chromatiaceae bacterium | reverse complement strand
GGCAGGCCAGATCAAGAAACCCAATGATAAGGAGGACCTCATGCAACTTTGGCATGATTTGATGCGCGGAACCCAGTCCCTCGGCCGTTTGCTGTTGGCCAGCCTGGTACTTGTCCTGTCCGGGGCGGCTTGGGGCCAGTCCGGATATGGCTTCGCTGATCCCAATTCCTACGGGATCAAGGTCTACCGGACCGAATCGGCCCTATATCCCTATGTGCAGGTTTATTTCCGCACCTTCGACCAGGAGCAAATGCCCCTCATCAATCTCAATGAAATGAACATTGGGGTGATGGTCAAGGGCCGCCCCTATGACCCCATGAAGCGCCAGTACATGGTGCATTCCATTCGCCAGCGCCAGGAGGCCACCCGCACCGTGCTAGTGCTGGACGCCAGCGGTTCCATGAACGGCGGTCCCTTCAACGCCGCCCTGCGCGCTGCGGCCCGCTACATAGATTCCAAGCGGCCCCAGGACGAAATCGCGGTGTTGGCGATCCGGGACAGCAAGCAGGGCTACGAGGTGGTTTCCCAGTTCGAGCGGGATACCAACGCCCTGGGCCGCCGCTTGGCGGACATCAAGGCGGACGGCCTGAAAACCCGTTTGTATGACACCGTCGGCGCCGCCATGCAGATGTGCGGTATGAGCGCCCAGGGTTCCGTGGCGCCCAGCGCGTCCAACTATGTGGTGTCCTGCTCGGTGGTGGTGGTTTCCGACGGCAAGGACGAGGGCAGCGCCCTGTCCCGGGAGGAACTGATGGGCCGCATCACTAACCTGGGCATCCCGCTGCCGATTTATTCGCTGGCCTATACCAAGGTAAATCCGGCCTACTTCAAGAACCTGGAAGCGCTGAGCAAGAACTCGTTCGGCAAGTACTATTTGATCGGCGAGGCCTACGACAAGATGCAGAAGGTGGTGGAGGAAATCCAGCACATCATCCAAAACGATTATGTGGTGACCTTCCGCTCCTATCTGCCGGTGGACGGTGAGCCCCACATCTTCAAGGTGGGCATCGACTATCCGGCCCGCAGCGGCAAGTACGTGTACGAGAGCAGCAACTTCGAGGCGATCCAGGCGCCGCCGGTGGCCGAGTTACAGCGCCAAAAGGAAATGTTGGGCCAGATCCTGCCCACCCTGCCGGACGGCAACCCCTATTTCAGCGAATAAACCAATCGCGCCGGCGCTCCCCAGTCTGGGCGGCCGGCGCTCGCTCAACCCGATTTTCTGAGGAAATTGTCTATGAACCCTAGGAAAGTACGTCTCGGCGTCGCTGTGCTGGCCGCCAGCGCCTTCTTGACCTCCTGCGCCACCAATCAAGAGCAGCAGGACCAGGCCACCGGCGCGGTGGTCGGTTGTGCCGGCGGCGCCTTGGTCGGCGCCCTGCTGGGCGGGGGCCGGGGCGCCGCGATTGGCTGCGCGGCCGGCGCCGTGGTTGGCTGGAGTTCCGTGGCCCTGAGCCAGTACCAGGCCGCCCAAGCCCGGTCCTATGAGGCGGATCGGGCCCAGTACCGCAAGGTGGACCCGGATTTCTACGGCTTAAATCAGCACACCACGGCCGGCGCGGTCAAGATTCGTACCGTCAATTCGGCGCCCAAGACGGTCAATGCCGGCGGCTCGGTGACCTTTAATACCGACTACTCCCTGATCGCTCCCCAAAACCGGGGCGCGGTGGAAGTTCAGGAAGTGCTGGTATTGAAGAAGGACGGCAAGGTGCTGTCGGAAATGCGCGCCCAGACCGAGCAACGCCAAACCGGCGGCTGGGCGTCCCAAGGTGCCTTCCCCATTCCCCAGGGGGCGGAGAAGGGCTACTACGTGGTGGAGCACCGGGTGCAGGTAGGCACCAGCTACGACACCAAGGTGTCTACCTTCCAGGTCATCTAGCCGGGAACGGCCCAGCCATGGACAAGCGTTCGGCCCGGCGCTGGGCTGGTGTTTTGCTAGGAGTGGTGTCCGCCGCGCCCGCCATGGGCGCGGCCCCCTGCCCGGAGGAGCAGACCCGTGCCCAGGCGGCCCGGGCCCGGGTCGAGCAGGAATGGCCCCTGCGGGGCAATGACGCGCTGACCGGACTGGTGCGGGAATTCGTCACTCGGCTGGCCTGGTCGGCGGGCGTGGAGGCCAAGTCCAACTGGCGGGTCCGGGTGGTGCGGGATTACTCGGTGAACGCCTTTTCCATCGGTGACGGCTACATTTACGTGACCGAGGGAGCACTCCAGGCGGCCGCCACCGAAGCGGAATTAGCCGCCATCCTAGCCCACGAAATGGGCCATGACCTGGCCGGGCACTTTTGTCCCCGCTCCCCAGGGGAAGCCATCGGCGGTGCCGGCTGGTCGGCCGCTAATCCGTCCGGTCAGGTGGGATTGAGCCATTTTGGCTCCCTGCGCCAGGTGTTGGACCCGGCCAAGGAACGGGAGGCGGAGCAAATCGCCGACCGTATCCTGCAAAAGGCGGGTTATCCGGCCACGGATCCCCGGGCCCTAGTGCTGCGGGGCACGGCCGGCGCACGGGTGCCAGACGGTGCCTCCGCCCAGGACGGCGGTCCCCTGGAGCGCATCCAGGCGTTGCTGGCCCAAGGGCGCTGAGGGCGCCGGGCCGGACTGGCCCCCAAGCCCGGTATCCCCCGTGAAGCTGCTCATCAATGGACTGTCCTTGCGGAGTCCCAGAACCGGGGTCGGCAATTATGTGTTCCATCTCGGCCAAGCGCTGACCCGAATCGCGCCCCAGGACCAGATCCGCTTCTTTTACGGCGGCTGGATCGGTGGCCTGCACGACCAGCAATCCGGCCGCATCAGCGGGCTGACCAGCCAGGGCCGCCGGCATCCCTGGCTCTATGCTTTGCGCCATGGGATGAGCCAAGGGGCCCTAGCCTTGGCCCGGCGGGTCCAGCCCTGGGACCTGTATCACGAAACCGGCTTGGTGCCC
>CAZIHO010000015.1:0-39236 GCA_964538875.1 uncultured Chromatiaceae bacterium | reverse complement strand
TGTATCACGAAACCGGCTTGGTGCCCCTGGGGGGCGGCCGGCCCACGGTCATGACTCTGTTTGACCTGTCCCTGGTCAAGTTTCCCGAGACCCATCCACCGGCCCGGGTGCGTTTTTTCAATGACCAATTTCCGGCCCGGGCCGCCGCCGTGGAGCACTTCCTGACCATCTCCCATCGGGTGAAACAGGAAATGATCGCCACCTTCGGCATTCCGGAGCAGCGCATCAGCGTCACCTCCCTAGGCGTGGACCAGGCTTACCGGCCCCTGAACCATGAGCAGGCCCAGGGGGTGTTGGCACGCCTTGGCCTAAAATACGGTGATTATTTTCTGTTTGTCGGCACCCAGGAACCCCGCAAGAACCTGGCCACCGGGCTGGCTGCCTACCAGATGCTGCCGGCCGCCATCCGCCGCCGCTTGCCCTGGCTCCAGGTGGGGGGCGCGGGCTGGGGCATGGACCAGGGGGCGAGCCCGCCGTCAGGGGTCATCCGCGCCGGCTACCTGCCCCAAGCGGACCTGCCAGCCCTGTATTCCGGCGCCCGGGCGCTGATTTTCCCGTCCCTCTACGAAGGCTTTGGCTTGCCGGTGTTGGAAGCTATGAGTTGCGGCTGTCCGGTCATCACTTCCCAGGATTCCGCCATGGCGGAAGTGACCGGTCCGGCGGCCCTGCACGTCAATCCCCTCGATCCCGCCGGCTTGGCCGCCGCCATGGAACGGATCAGCGCCGACCCGGCGTTAGGGGAGCGCTTGCGCCAGGCGGGCCTGGCCAGGGCCAGGGAATTTAGCTGGGAGCGGTGCGCGGAACAAACCCTGGCCCTTTACCGGCGCATCGTCGGCCGTAATAGCGGTTGATCTGGCGGGGGTTGCCGAAACCGGGTGTTCCGGCACCGGTGGAAGGGCCGGACGCATCCCATGGGCGTTACCGTGGCGCCCTGGTCCCCTGAGTGACGGCTGATCCGCCCGCAGCCGGAGCCTACCAAGAGAAGCACGCCATGAAGGTCGCCATCGTCCATGATTTTCTCAATCAGTATGGGGGTGCGGAACGGGTCCTGGACGCCTTGCATGAGGCGTTTCCAGACGCGCCCATCTTCACCTCGATTTTTTTGCCGGATAATTTTCCTCCCCGCTTTGCCAGCTGGGATATCCGCACCTCCTTCATGCAGCGGCTCCCCTGGCTCAGGAGCCATTTCAAGACCTATCTGCCCCTGTATCCGCTGGCTTTCGCCCAGGTAGATGTGCGGGGCTTCGACATCATCCTTTCTTCTAGTAGCGCCTTTGCCAAAGGAGTCCGGATTCCCAAGGGTGCACGGCACCTCTGCTATTGCTATACGCCGATGCGGTTCGTTTGGGACCGGGAGAAATATCTCCGCAACGAACCCATGCCGAAGGTCATCAAACCCCTGTTAGCGGTGCTATTGGCAGCTCTAAAGCAATGGGATCTGTATACCAGCCGGCGGGTGGATCTTTTTGTCGCCATATCGGCCCATATCCAGCAACGGATCGGGCGTGCCTATGGGGTTGGTTCGGAAATCATTTATCCGCCGGCGGAGGTGGAATCGATCCAGCCCGGCGGCCAGCCTGGCGACTATTACCTGGTGGTATCCCGGCTCACGCCCTATAAGCAGATCGAATTGGCCATTCAAGCCTGCGAAGCCCTGGGCCGGCCACTCAAGGTGGTGGGCAAGGGTCCCCATGAAGGGGCGCTGCGCCGCTTGGCTGGCTCCCACACTCAATTTTTGGGCGGCGTATCCTTTGACGAACTGAAGGGTCTGCTGGCCGGCGCCCGGGCGTTTATTTTCCCTGGGGAAGAGGATTTCGGTATTGCGCCGGTGGAGGCTATGGCGGCGGGCCGGCCGGTGATCGCCCTCGGGTCCGGCGGCGCCTTGGAAACGGTGGTGGATGGGCAAACCGGAATATTGTTTCCCGAGCCTTCGGTGGCAAGCCTGATGGGGGCGATTCAGCAGTTTGAAACCCGGAGTTTTGATGCCCAGCAGATTCGCCGGCAGGCCGAACGGTTCAGTCGCGGTGCCTTCGTGCAGCGCATCCGGGCGCGGGTCGAGCAACTGGCGGCGGGCCGGGACCCTGATGTGCCGCCGGGTTAGACCAGGGAATCGCCCCTTGGGCAGCGATTCCCTGGCCGGATGGCGCTCCGTGCAGTTCGCCTAGGGCCGGTTAGCCTCCCCGTAGGGGTATAGGGGACCCGGCTGGTAGGAATCTTTGGGGAAGGGCATGTAATCCGGGTGGTGGAATTGCTGGGCCACCTCGTCGGCGAAAAAGGCGCCGAGTTTGGTCAGCACGATTTCCTTGTCGTTGACTTCCACCAGACCGGCGGCAGCCAGCCGTTCCATCTTGTCGTTGAATACCGAGTCCAGAGGCACGCCGGTGGCGCGCAAATAGTCATTGCGGCGCACCGAGCGATTCTTCAGGGGCAGGACGATGGCCCAGCGCTCCTGTTCCTCTTGATTGCGGACCAAACCCCGGTTGAGGGGCAGTTTGCCTTCCGCGATCTTGGCATAGTATTCGTCGAAGTATTGGGTGTTGAGGATAAACCGATTGCGCAGGCTGCTGAAGGCGGTCAAGCCAAAGCCCACCTCGTCATACAGTTTGCAGCATTGATTGTGGGCGTAATGAGAATAGTGCTCCGGCTTGCGGGAAAACACCCGGCGCATGTTCTCGTGATAGCCGTATTCACCTAGGATGTCGATGGCCATTTGTTTCATGACCAGGGTGTCATCAACGGTCGGCATTTCCGACGGATGGATTTCGCCAAAGCGCTTGATTGGTCCCTGATAGTCGCCATAGGCATCCACCTTGAGGCGATAGAGTTGGATCTCATCCACGTCCAATTGGGCCGCCTGCTCGACCACCTCGGCCCAGTTCTCCAGGGTTTGGCCGGGATAGCCGAAGATGAATTCGATGTTGACCTGAAAGCCCAGGCGCTTGGAATTTTCGATGGATTCCAGGGCTTCCTTGACATCGTGGGGCCGGTTCATGAGCTTGAGAATACGGTCGTTCAGGGATTGAACGCCGATGGTGAGCCGGTCCACGCCGAAGTCCCGCATCATGCGCAGGCGTTCCATGCCCTCGTCGCCCAATAGGGTGTTGGGATCCACGTCGTAATTGAATTGGGGATGTCCGGAAATATCTACGCGGGCCACGAAGGATTCTAGGAAACGGCGCATCTGCGGCAGGGTGAGGTAGGTGGGTGTGCCGCCGCCCACCAGAATGGAGCGCGCTCGGACCCGATTGACCCCAAGGCGCGCCAGATAAATATCCATTTCCTTTTCTAGGGCATCCAGGTACTGGTCCTTTTCACTTTCGTATTTGGGACCCAGGCGCACGGGGTAATGGCAAAAGACACAACGGCGCTCGCAGAAGGGGATGTGGGCGTAGACGTCCACCAGCCCATCCTCGGGCAGGCTGTAGTCCTTGAACATTTCCTCCTCGGTGATGGGGGGATACATGGTGATCGGCGGATAGTGGACCGAGGGGAAGAAGTCGCCGTCCTTGCAGATTAGGCCCAATTCCTGCAAGGTCCGCAGGTCGTCAAGGCGGGTACGGGCCTTGGCGATCAGGCGCTCTTTATCGATGGTGGAACTGGTCATCTTGGGTACCTACACAATGGGTTGAGAATGGGGTGGTGGAAAACGCCGGGTTGGGAAGGGCCGGCACGGAATGATTCGGCCTGCGCATCATCCCGGGGATTGAAAGGGAATAAGGCACAAGCATCGGCGGGTTATTGGGATGGGACCAAACCCCATAAGAATTCCGGTTTGATGGTTGGTGGAAATCCCTTGATTTTCTTGTCCCTAGGTTCCCGGTGATACATGGCTCATACGCAATAAGACAAGCTCAGGATGGGGCTATTGTAAAGCAGGATTGGCGATTGGCGTCAATCCGGCCATGGCGATTCCGGGGTATCGGACCCCGGCCGCGTGGAAAAGTGCCCGCCGGTCTGGCCGGGCCGGCCCCGGCCATCAAGCGGGGGGTGCGTAGTTGTCGGGAATCAGAACGGTTGGGTGGCGTTGGCGTTCGTCCAGACGAGGGAAGTCCAGGGTAAAGTGCAGGCCCCGGCTTTCCTTGCGCCGTTGCGCCGAGGTGATGATGAGTTCGGCCACGTCCACCAGATTGCGCAGTTCGAGCAGATCATTATTGATACGGAAATAACCGTAAAACTCCAGGATCTCCCGGCGTAGCAAGTCCACCCGCCGCTTGGCCCGCTCCAGTCGCTTGTTGGTGCGCACGATGCCCACGTAATCCCACATGAAGCGCCGTAATTCATCCCAGTTGTGGGATACCACCACCATTTCGTCTGCGTCCGTGACCCGGCTTTCGTCCCAGGATGGCAGATGCTTGGGTTCCGGCGTGCCCGGCAGGTGCTGGGTGATGTCCTTGGCGGCGCGGGCGGCATAGACCACGCATTCCAGCAAGGAATTGCTGGCCATGCGGTTGGCGCCATGCAGTCCGGTGTAGGCCACCTCCCCGATGGCGTACAGATTGGCCAGATCGGCACGCCCGGTGTGCATATCCACCATGACGCCGCCGCAGGTGTAGTGGGCGGCGGGCACCACCGGAATGGGTTCCTTGGTGATGTCGATGCCGTACTCCAGGCAGCGGGACTGGATGGTGGGAAAGTGCTCGCGGATGAAGTCCGGGGTGCGGTGGCTGATGTCTAAATAGACGCATTCGATGCCGAGACGCTTGATCTCATGGTCGATGGCCCGGGCCACGATGTCGCGGGGTGCCAGTTCGGCCCGTTCGTCGAAGTCCGGCATGAAGCGCTCGCCGTTGGGCAGCAACAGGCGTCCCCCCTCGCCCCGTACCGCCTCACTGATGAGGAATGACTTGGCTTTCGGGTGATAGAGACAGGTGGGATGGAATTGCATGAATTCCATGTTGGCGACCCGGCAGCCGGCCCGCCAGGCCATGGCGATGCCGTCGCCGGTAGCCACGTCCGGGTTGGTGGTATAGAGATAGACCTTGCTGGCGCCGCCGCTCGCCAATACCACGAAGCGGGCCCGGAAGGTGCGTACCTTGCCGGTTGCCTTGTCTAGCACGTAGGCGCCCTGACACAGTGATTCGCCTTTTTTGGGGCGCCGTTCCACGATCAGATCCACGGCGATGTGGTCTTCGAAGCGCTCGATGTGGTCCCGCTGCCGTACGGCCGCGTCCAGGGCCAGTTGCAGCGCCTTGCCGGTGGCGTCGCCGGCGTGGATCACACGCCGGTGAGAGTGACCACCCTCCCGGGTCAGGTGATAACCAGCGCCGCCCCGACCCTTCTTGGAGGGCGTGAACTGAACACCTTGCTCGATCAGCCAGCGAATTTCCTCGGGACCCTGGTTGACCACCAGACGTACGGTGTCCGGATCGCACAGCCCGGCGCCGGCGTTCAGGGTGTCATCGACGTGGGCGTCCAGGGAGTCGGCGGTATCCAACACCGCCGAAATTCCGCCTTGGGCGTAGTAGGTGTTGCCCTCGTTGAGGGCGCGCTTGGCGATCAGGGCGACACGGGTCTTGGGCGGCAACCGCAGGGCGAGGCTCAGGCCCGCCGCACCGCTGCCGATGATCAACACGTCGTAAAACGGGGAAGCAGCCATGGGACTTACCTCGGGGGCGGTCAGCCGGAATCATATCGGTCCGGGTGAAATTCAGGTACAGCGCCATTACACTGGGTAGTTCGGCGCCCTTGTCCCCGATCATCCCCAGGCTCAGCATGTCGTCAATCTTGCAGAACTATCCCGCTCGCCGCTGGTCAATCCGGTTGACAGCAACCGATCGGCCGGAAGACGGTCTCCTGCCAAGGTGGCGGGGCTGGCTTGGGTTAGGTGCCCGGTGCCGCGCGGCGGCGAGGGGGGCCTAGTGGCGACGGCGGAAGGTCCCCTGGATCAGGAGTTGGTCGCCCGGGTGCAACGGGGTGACAAGCGCGCATTTGATTTGCTGGTGCTCAAGTACCAGCAGAAAGTGGCGAATCTGGTCATCCGCTATGTGCGGGATCCCTCGGAAACCCTGGATGTGACCCAGGAAGTATTCATCCGCGCTTACCGGGCGTTGGGCGCATTCCGTGGAGATAGCGCCTTTTATACCTGGCTGTATCGGATCGCCATCAACACCGCCAAGAATTTTCTCGTCGCCCAGGGCCGGCGTCCGCCGGGGGATGACGTGGAGGCGGAAATGGCGGAGCAGTTGGAAGTTGGTGGCCGGCTTAAGGACTTCGCTACCCCCGAGGCCCAACTGTTGACCGACGAGATCGCTCGTACCCTCAAGGAGGCCATTGACGATCTGCCGGAGGATTTGCGGATCGCCATCACCCTGCGGGAACTGGAGGGGATGAGCTATGAAGAGATTGCCGAGACCATGAGTTGTCCCATCGGCACGGTGCGCTCCCGGATCTTTCGGGCCCGGGACGCGATTGAGAAGCGGCTACGGCCGTTGTTGCAACCGTAACAGACGAAGCGACGAGCAATGACCCAGGTCATAGAAGAACGAGTGTCGGCCCTGATCGACAACGCGCTTGATGCAGAGGACAGGGCGGAGACTTTGGACGCGATCAGCCGGGATCCGGTCTTGCGGGATCTCTGGGATCGCTACCATCTGGTGGGTGAGGCCCTGCGCGGCGAGCCGATCAGCCTGGAGGTGAACCGGGTGGCGGATCGGGTGCGGGAGCGTCTCGCCCAGGAGGCGACCCTTCTGACCTTGCCGGTCGCGCCGGTCCGGCCCCGCTGGTCCCGGCCCCTGGGCGGCTTGGCCCTGGCGGCGTCGGTGGCGCTGGTGGCGATTCTGGCGGGCCGTGCCTGGTACCAGCAGACCGGGCCGGGAACGCCGATGCTGGCGGGGGAGGCGCCAAGTCCCCGCCTGTACGGAGAGGCCGCCGCCGCCGCGCCTTACTGGAGTCTCAAGCGCCCTGAGGTAGAGTCCAAGCTCAACCGGTTGCTGGTTAATCACCAAGAGTATGCGATTTCCCCAGGTATGACGCGCATGGCTCCCTACGCCACCTTCGTCAGTCATGACGTACAGCGCTGAATCCGTCTGGTCCGGTAGGGCGCCAGCGGCCGGAAGGCCGATCCCATGGGCGGTTACCCTGTTTTCCCTGGTCCTGGCCTGGCCCCTGGCCCAGGCGGATGAGGTCCAGGGCAGCCAGGATATGAAGCGTCTGCTGGAACTCATGATCGAGGCCCAGCGTACCCTCAACTATTCCGGCACCTTCGTTTATCTGCGGGATAACCACCTGGACGCCTTGAGCGTCAGTCACCAGGTCCGGGGCGATCAGGAACTAGAGCGCTTAGTGTCCCTGTCTGGCGTCGCCCGGGAAGTGCGGCGTGACCAGCGCGGATTGACCTGCGTGTTGCCAGACATTGGCGCCGTGGCGGTGGCGGCCCGCGCCCAGGAACCGCCTCCCTGGCCCACGGCGGATCTGGAAGTCGAGGAATTGACCTCCAGCTACCAGTTGCATGCTCTGGGCCACTCACGGGTCGCCGGGCGCACCGCCCGGGTGGTGGGCGTCGTCCCCAAGGACCTGTTGCGTTACGGGCACCGGTTCTATCTGGACGAGGAAACCAGCCTGCCCCTCAAGATCGACCTGATGGACGAGCAGGCACGGCCCATCGAGCAAATCATGTTCACGTCCTTGGAGTTGCGGGACCCGGCCTCGGCGGCCGAACCGGTGGATTCGCCCCCCACGGATGGGTTTCGCAAGCTGTTGCGGGCTCCGCCTCAGGTGCGCCCGATGGCAGAATCCTCGGACTGGCGCTTTGAGCAACTGCCGCCCGGATTCCGGTTGCGCCTGCACAATCGCTGGACCGACCCAGACGGCAAGCAGATGGAACATCTGATTCTCGGCGACGGTTTGGCGTCCCTGTCCTTGTACCTGGAGCCGAGTGTGGCGGACGGCCTGCAGGGCGGCGCCCACCTGGGCGCGGTCAATGCCTGGGGGAAGCAGATCGCCGGATATCAAGTCACCGCCGTGGGTGAGGTGCCGGCCGCCACCGTGCGCCAGGTGGTGGAAGGTCTCCACAATCTGAGCGCCGAACGCCCATGATCGAAGCCCGCGCCCGGGTGGTGTCCGTGGATGGCGGGTCCGCCGAGGTGGCCGCCGAGGCCCGCACCGGGTGCGGCGGTTGCGCCGAGTCCGGTGCCTGCGGCACCGCCCTGATCGCCGCATGGCTGGGTGGACGGCAGGGCCGGCTGCGGGTTGCCAACCCGATCCAGGCCCAACCGGGGGATGAAGTGGTGGTAGGGCTGCCGGAACGCTCCCTGGCCCAGGCCAGCCGCATTCTGTACGGCCTGCCCCTGGTGGGTCTGCTGGCCGGACTGATCGCAGGTCACGAGTTTGGCGCCGGTTCGGAACTCCTGGCCCTATGGGGCGGTCTATTGGGCCTGAGCGCCGGGTTCCTGGGCGCCGCACGCCGGTCTCGTACCCCTGCGGGCGCTGATGCCGATCAACCTCGGCTGTTGCGGCGGGCGGACCCGGAACCTTTCCGGCGCGTTTCGGTCAGCCGTTGAACGCTTGGGAGCCGGCCGGTTCCCAGTTCCCATTCAGTTTAGAATTCCTGAGGAGCACTTATGCCTAGGTTGATGTCGCGAAGCCTTGCCGGACTCCTATTACTGTTGTCCTGGACCCTCGGCACCGCCGCCGAGTTGCCGGATTTCACCAAGTTGGCCAAGCAGTTGGGTCCGGCGGTGGTCAACATCAAGACGGTCCAGAATCACGGCGTCCGGGGTCGCATGCATGGTTTCAATATCCCGGACCTGCCGGACGATAGTCCCCTGAATGAATTCTTTCGCCGCTTCCTGGACGAGGAGGGCGGTGGCCGGCCCGATGACAAGCATCCGGCCCGCTCCCTGGGCTCCGGCTTCTTCATTTCCCCGGATGGCTACATTCTGACCAACCGCCATGTGGTGGAGGGGGCGGACGAGGTGATCGTCAGCACCAATGACCGGCGTGAGTTCCCCGCCAAGCTGGTGGGCGCCGACAAGCGCGCTGACATCGCCCTGCTCAAGATCGACGCAGACAACTTGCCGATCGTGCCGATCGGCACCACCAAGGACTTGGAAGTGGGCGCCTGGGTGTTGGCCATCGGCTCCCCGTTCGGCTACGACCATTCAGTCACCGCCGGCATCGTCAGTGCCAAGGGCCGCAGTTTGCCGGATGAAAATTACGTGCCCTTCATTCAAACCGACGTGGCCATCAATCCGGGCAATTCCGGCGGTCCCTTGATCGACCTGGATGGCAAGGTGGTGGGCATCAATGCCCAGATCTATAGCCGCACCGGGGGTTTCATGGGCCTATCCTTCGCCATTCCCATTGAGATGGCCATGGACGTGGTGGAGCAGTTGAAGTCCAAGGGCCGGGTCAGCCGGGGTTGGCTGGGGGTGTTGATCCAGGACGTGAACCGGGATCTGGCTGAGATATTCCATATGCCCCAACCCAAGGGCGCGCTGGTGGCCCGCATTCTGCCGAATGGCCCGGCGGAAAAATCCGGACTCCAGGTCGGCGACATCATTCTGGCCTTCAACGGCGCGGACGTAGCCACCTCGGCGGCTCTGCCACCGCTGGTGGGCGCGAGCCCGGTGGACGCCGCCAGCACCCTGCGGGTGCTGCGGGACGGCAAGGAAATGGAGATCAAGGTGACCGTCGGCGAGTTACCGGACGACAACCGGGCCGCTACCCTGAACCATCCTGACGCGGCCACCGGGGCCGCCGATCGTCTGGGCCTCGTGGCCCGGGACCTGGATGAAGCCCAGCGCCGGGACCTGGGGGCCGGCGGTAATCGGGGTGTGCTGGTGGACAAGGTCCAGGACGGCGCCGCCCAGAGTGCTGGCATCCGCCCCGGCGATCTCATCCTGATGATGAATAATGAGAGCGTCAAGAACCTGGCCCACTACCGCACCCTGGTGCAGGGCTTGCCCGCCGGTAAGTCGGTGGCCGTGCTGGTGCAACGGGAAGAAAACCGCCAGTTCATCGCGCTGCGGGTACCCAAGTGAGGGAACCCCCAGGCCATCCCGCAGGCCCTCTAGCAACCGCCATGGCTGTCACCTAGGTGACGGGATGCGGGATGCCCTAGGGGACACAGCGGCGGCCTGGGGGACGTAACGCTAGGTCCGGGTCCTGGCTTGGGATCCGGATCTAGCCCGGCGCTTCAGCGACCGGGTGCCGGCGCCGAGGGCGCGGAAACCGATGATTATTTGCTAGACGCCTCCGCCCTGGAACCTGGCCTAGCCGTTTGGTGCCCGGATTAGGGCCGCCCCAGGATCAACTCCAGGACCGCCTTGCTGCCAAAATAGGCCAGCATCAGCACTGCGAATCCCCCCAGGGTCCAGACGATGGCGGTGCGGCCCCGCCAGCCGACCCGCAATCGGCCCACCAGCAAGAGCCCGAATACCACCCAGCCCGCCACCGCCAACACGGTCTTATGGACCAGATGTTGGGCAAACATGTCCTCCAGAAAAACAAAGCCGGATGCCAGGGACAGGGTGAGGAAGCCAAACCCGGCGCCGATCATTTCAAAAAGCAGGGATTCCATGGTCTGCAAGGGCGGCAGTGCCCGGATGAAGCCCCCCGGATGACGGGTATGCAGGTGATGGTCCTGGATGGCCAGCAAAATTGCTTGCACCGCCGCAAGCGCCAACAGGCTATAGGCCAGCATGGACAGGACCACGTGCAGCTTGATGCCCCAGGTGGCGGTTTGCCGCAGCAGGTGCATACCGGGATAGCGGTGTTCCAACCACAGGGCTAGGGCGCCCATGGGAAACAGCAGGATGCCCAGATTTTCCACCGGCTTGGTCAGGGACGACACCAGCAGCAGGGTCAGCATGGTCCAGGCGGCCAGGGACACGGCACTGAAGAAACTCAGGTTGATGCCGGTGTCGGTGTTGATCCCCAACAACAGCACCCAGGCTTGCAGGATGATGCCAGCTCCGCCCAGGCCCAGCGCCAAGGGGCGGGGCGGCCGGTGGTCCTGGCTGAGGGCGAACAGGCGCAGGGCCAGCAAAATGCCGGTAGCCAGGTACATAAAGATGGCGAAATAAATCAGGATGCCGCTGCTCATGATCGGATTCCATGGGGAAACGCCGGCCCAAGCCAAAATGGCTAGGGTCACCCAGGGCTCAAGAACCGAGCTGGTTCCCGGTTGCCCGCAAAAAAGCCAAGAGTCGCCCGTGGCATCGGCACCAGCCCCGGCCGGGGCAGACCAGCGCGTACCAGGGGCTGGGGATGGATACCAGACCGGAAGCCGGGTGGTTCGCTCCCGTCCTGGGGCGGCCGTCGTTACAATTTAAACCCTTTGCCCTCGCCTTGATAGGCCCGGGCGCCTGGATCACCAAGGGGGTTGGCCCATGTTCGAGAATCTACAACAGCGGTTCAGTCGCGTACTGGCCAACCTGCGCGGGCAAGGACGCATCACCGAGGAGAATATCGGCGAAACCCTGCGGGAAGTGCGCATGGCGTTGCTGGAGGCGGACGTGGCCCTGCCGGTGGTACGCCAGTTCGTGGAGCAGGTCAAGGTCAAGGCCCTGGGCGAGGAAGTGCTGCACAGCCTGACGCCTGGTCAGGTGCTGATCAAGATCGTGTACGACGAACTGGTCCAGGTCATGGGCGCCGCCAACGAGCAGCTCAACCTGGCCGCCCAGCCGCCGGCGGTGATCTTGGTGGCCGGCTTGCAGGGTTCCGGCAAGACCACCAGCGTGGCCAAGCTGGCCCGCTGGCTGGCGGAACGGCAACGCAAGTCGGTGATGGTGGTGAGTTGCGACGTCTACCGGCCCGCCGCCATCGACCAGTTGGAGACCCTGGCTAAGGAGGTGGGCGCCCAGTTCTATCCCAGCGCGCCGGGCCAGTTGCCCACCGACATCGCCCGGAACGCCCTTGGCGAGGCCAAGCGGCGCTTCGTGGATGTGCTGATCGTGGACAGCGCCGGCCGCCTGCACGTGGATGCTGCCATGATGGCGGAAATCAAGCAGGTCCATGGCGTGCTGAAGCCGGTGGAGACGTTGTTCGTGGTAGACGCCATGACGGGCCAGGACGCCGCCAATACCGCCAAGGCGTTCCATGACGCCCTGCCTTTGACCGGCGTGATTCTAACCAAGACCGACGGCGACGCCCGGGGTGGGGCGGCCCTGTCCATCCGCCACATCACCGGCAAGCCCATCAAATTCCTAGGCGTCGGCGAGCGAACTACGGCCCTGGAGCCCTTTTACCCGGACCGGGTCGCGTCCCGCATTTTGGACATGGGTGACGTGCTGTCCCTAGTGGAGGACATCACCGCCCAGGTGGATCGGGACAAGGCGGAAAAGCTGGTCGCCAAGCTCAAGCAGGGCAAGGATTTCGACCTGGCGGACTTCAAGGAGCAAATGGCGCAAATGACCAAAATGGGCGGCATGACCAGCTTCCTGGACAAGCTGCCGGGCATGGGCGCCATTCCCGATCAGGTCAAGGGCCAGTTGGGGGATCAGGAAGTCAAGCGCATCATTGCCATGATTGATTCCATGACCCCCCATGAGCGGGCCTTTCCTGCCATCATCAAGGGCTCCCGCAAGAAACGCATCGCCGCCGGTTCCGGCACCCAGGTGCAGGATCTCAATCGCCTGTTGCGCCAATTCCAGCAAATGCAGCAGATGATGAAGAAAATGCGCGGCGGCAACATGCGCCGCATGTTGACCGGGTTGCGGGGTCGCTTGCCGGGCGGTGGGGGCGGGGGCTTCCCGACCCGGGGCCGCCGGTTGGTCTAGGGGACGCCAGCCCATGCCCACCCCCATCGACAGGACCCATTAAGATGTGCCTTGCCTTGCCAGCGGCGCCCCGGCCCCGGAAAAAGCGGCCCCCGCCGCCCAGTGAATTTCCGTTTCGCTTGCTCAATCGAGTCCTGTGGCTGCTGTTGCTGGGTGCGACCAGTCTGTGGATCCTGGCCTGGACCCGCCAGGACCAGTTGGCGGCACCGGATTTCTACCGCCAGAACCAGCTTAAGGACCCGCGTCAGACCCCCACCAGCGAGCCACCGTTTCAAGTCCGGGCCGAGGGCATCGATTACCTGATCGAGCCGGTGGCGGACTATGAATTGGACGGCGTGGTGGTCAGCTTTCATGATAGTGACGCCTTCTCAGATATCTACCATCATCAGGATTGGAAGGATTTTCTGAACATCCGGGACCTGTGCGTGATTTGGGGCGCCAACGTGGCGAATGGGGTGTACCGGAAGCTTAAATTTGAGAACAGCACCTGGACTTGCTGGGTGAGTGCCGCCAGCCAGGAGGCGTTCAGCCGCTTGCGCGGCAATCAACTCTCCAATAATCATCTGCTGGCGGCGGATTCCCGGATCCAGGCGGCGATCATGACGGCCCGGCCTGGCGACCAAATTCGGGTGCGGGGCCTGTTGGCCCGCTATTCCCATGGCAACGGGGCCTTTCAACGGGGCACCAGCACCAGCCGGGACGATACCGGCAACGGTGCCTGCGAAACTCTGTTCGTACGGGAATTCCAACGGGTAGCGGAGGCCAATTCCGGTTGGCGCCTTCTCTATCAGGTCGCCAAATGGACGGCGTTGGCTGGGTTGCTGGGGATCTTGATCCTATTGCCCATCGCACCGCCGGGCCGGTTGCGGGATTAGGGGGGATTGAGTAGCGGGATTGTTCGCGGGCCTGGGCCAGTCTCGGCGTACCTCCCTTCGGCCAAGGAGGTGTATCAGTCAACTGGACCCGGATCCCGGCCGGGGCGCCCGGAAATTTGCGTCAGTCCCTAGCATTGATCCGCCAAAGGTTCTAAACCATACCCAACCCTTACTTACTGGCCGTTGAACTCCAAGGAGCCGATGCATGAAAAAAACCGCGTCCTCGGTAGCCGTCGCCCTGACCCTATGGGCGGTGATGTCCCCCGCCCTGGGCCAGCCGCCGCCACCACACAAGCAGCCCAAGGCTTGGGTATCCATCAGCGAACAAGAGTCGGAACTCTCGGCACGGATTGAACAGGGGGTGCGCTCCGGTGCCCTGACCCGCCGCGAGGCGGATCGCTTGCGCAACGAGTTTGACGACATCGTCGCGCTAGAAGCCCAGTACCGGCGTAGCAGGGGCCATCTATCGGATGGGGAGCGGGCCGAGCTGAGGCGGCGCCTGGATGACCTGAGTGCCAGGGTGTACGCGCAGAAGCATGACAGCCAGAGGCGCTGGTAGGGAGTCAGCCCCGGTGCAGGGCGCGCCGGGGTAGGCAGCGAATTAAGAGCCGATTTCCTTGAACAGGCGCATGATGGCCTGGGTCACCCCGTTGGACGCCGAGGAGTAGCTTGAGCCTAGGGCGAGCATGGCTTCCGCCCCCGCGTAGTTGCGCCCATTGATGGCGGCGGCCACTTTGCCCGCTTCCTGGTGAAATAGGACATGGGCGGTGGCGCAGGCGCCGAAGTGGGGCAAGGAGCCAAAATGGGCCTTGCCCTCGCCGTTCAGCCAGGTGCCGAACTCGCAACAATCCTCCCGGCCGATGGCTAGGGAATCTATGCGCTCCTGTTTTTGGATGGTGGCGCGAAAGCGGATCTTCCAATCGGTATGGATCTGAACGGCGGTGCGTAAGTCCATGGAGGGTCCTAATCGGGTGGGGCGGGCTGGGGCCCGCCTGGTTCATTGGCGAGACAAGCTTTCCCAGTCTCAGGGCATGGATTGGCTACGCGCGGCCGCCACCGCCGGTGTCCGGCGTGCACCCTTGAGACCGAACAGGGCCAGGGCGGCGCCGGCCAACAGAATGCTGCCCAGCAGAGGCCGGTAGAAGATCCAGGCGATGCCGATAGTGACCAGGGACAGGGACAGGGCTAATACTCCGGCCACCAGACTGATGCCGAAGCCTACTAGGCTGCCCAGGAAAGGGATCACCGCCGCCAAGCTCTCCAGGACCCCCAGCAGGGCACGTAAGCCGATGAACATGACCAGGGCGCCCACTAGGCGTATTACCCAAGTCAAGACTTTATTCTCGTCCTGGGCGGCCTTAAACATGGCTTCCGGCGTCTTGATCCCGTAGTCCAGCAGATCCACGTCCGCCCCGGATCTGGCCTGGTAGGGGACAAAGCTATTGCCCTGTTGCTGGGCGACCAGGCTGATGGGCTCCGGCTTGACCGCCTCGAAGCGCACCCGCAGATCACCCACCTGGGGTTCGGCGGGCCGATCCCCCAAGATGAGGTTGCTGCCTTCCTGGGTTACCCGGCGGGATTGAACGGTCCGCGCCTGGGCCACCACTTCTGGGGTGGGGATAATCTGCTGGTAATGGGATAGGCTCGCCACCTGGCCGGCGGACAATCGGAACGCGCCCAACGTCACCTCCTTGGCCTGGCTTGACTCGGCCTTGAAGGGAAACTCCCCTGGGTTCTGGTGGCCGTCCGGCTTCTTAAACCCGGATGAACTGACCGGATGGTCCACCCAGGTGCGGCTATAGCTATAGGTGGTGTGGGTTTCGGTGCCGCCGCCCAGCTTTTCCTTGGTCTCCGAGCGGCTACTCTCTTGCCACTGGTACATCTCCACCACCCGGCGCAGCTTGAGCGCCCGCTCCCGCACGCCGAATAGGGGGTCGGACAGGGTTTCTTCCGTGGCAGGGGTGCCGGACAGATGCACTAGCTTGCCCTGATTGGCGGCTTGCACTTGGTCCGGGCTCACCGAGATGACGATTCCCGCCCCTTCGTCCAGGGCCTTGGCGGTGCGAACCGCCCGGCCCTCGTTCCAAAACAACAGGGGGAAGGCGCCGAGAAACAAAATCAATCCGATCAGGGTCCCGGATAGGGAGCCTTTGATGCGGCTACCCCAGGACTGACTGGTGATCTCGGTGTATTCATCGTCGGCCATGGGCTACTCCATTGGTTAGGGACGTGGCTCAGACGTCAAAGGGGTTGCGTACCACGATGGTTTCCGCCCGGTCCGGTCCGGTCGAAATGAGGTGGATCGGGCGCCCGCAGAGCTCCTCGATGGTGTCCAGGTACCGGCGTGCGTTGGCTGGGAGTTGTTCCAGATCCCGCACGCCCATGGTGGACTCGGACCAGCCCGGCAGTTCCAGGTAGTTGGGCTGGCAGCGGGCCAGACGCTCGGCGCCGTTGGGTAGGTCGTCCAGGGTGTCGCCGTCCAGGCCGTAGGAGGTGCAGATCTTGAGAGTGTCCAAGCCATCCAGCACGTCCAGCTTGGTGATGCAGAGGCCGCTGATGCTGTTGATGTCAAAGGAACGCCGCAAGGCCACCGCGTCCAACCAGCCGCAGCGCCGCTTGCGCCCGGTGGTGGCGCCAAACTCCTGGCCCTTGGCACCCAGATGGTCGCCCACCGCGTCGAACAACTCGGTGGGGAAGGGGCCGCCGCCTACCCGGGTGGTATAGGCCTTGACGATGCCGAGCAGGTAGTCCAGGTCCTTGGGACCGATGCCACTGCCCGCCGCCGCGCCGCCCGCGGTAGTGGTGGAGGAGGTGACGAACGGATAGGTGCCATGGTCGATGTCTAACAGAGTGCCCTGGGCGCCCTCGAACAGCATATTGGCGCCGTCCCGGCGCAGCCGGTGCAAGAGGCCGGTCACGTCGGTGGTCATGGGCAGCAGCTGTTCAACCTGGGCGCTGGCAGTATCCAGCACCTGCTGGTAATCCAGGGGCTCAGCGTGGAAATACTGGACCAGCACAAAATTGTGATAGTCCATGACTTCCCGCAGCCGTTCCTGGAACAGGGCCGGGTCCCGCAGGTCCCCAAGCCGCAAGCCGCGCCGGGACACCTTGTCCTCGTAGGCAGGGCCGATGCCGCGCCCGGTGGTGCCGATGGCCTTGGCGCCCCGGGCCCGTTCACGGGCCTGGTCCAGGGCCACGTGATAGGACAGGATCAGGGGGCAGGCATCGCTAATCAACAGCCGCTCCCGGGCCGGCACGCCCGCCGCCTCCAAGGTGGCGATTTCCGCCAGCAGGGCTTCCGGCGACAGCACCACGCCGTTGCCGATCAAACAACGCACGCCGTCCCGCAGAATGCCGGACGGCACCAGGTGCAACACGGTCTTGCGGCCGTCGATGACCAGGGTATGGCCGGCGTTGTGACCCCCTTGAAAACGCACCACCGCCTGGACCCGGTCGGTGAGCATATCCACCACCTTGCCCTTGCCTTCGTCACCCCATTGGGTCCCGATTACGACCAGGTTCTTGCCCATCTCTACCTCGTTTCCACCTTGTTCAATGCCGTGCCCGCCGGGGGCTTAGGCTCGCAAAATTACCACAATCCGGGGGTCCGTACCTCAGTGGTGTCAGCGCACCAGGTACAGCAGGATCACCCCGGCCATCATGCTGACCAGACCCAGGATACGCAGCGCCCGGTCATCCAAGGCCACGATTTGTAATAGCGCCTCCCGTAGGTGGCGGGGATTTAAAAAGGGCCAAATCCCCTCGATCACCAGCATCAGTGCGACGGCCGCCAACAGGTCAGTCCACATCCCGATCCCCAAAAAAATGCCGGGCCTAGGCCCGGCAGGTGCCATCCCAGCCGGGATGGCGGCAAACCGTGTGGGCGCGATGCTGGCCGGAATGGGGCCGCGCCTCACTGCCCCTTCTGATTTTTAAGATAGCGGAAGAATTCCATGTCGGGTTCCACCACCAGCAGGCCACCGCCTTTGCCAAAGGTTTCCCGATAGGCGTTTAGGCTGCGGTAAAAGCTATAAAACTCGGCGTTTTGCTGGAAGGCAGTCGCATAAATCTCCGCCGCCTTGGCGTCCCCTTCGCCCCGCAATTCCTCGGATTGTTTATAGGCCTCGGCCAGTGTCACGGTACGCTGGCGATCCGCGTCGGCCCGGATGCGCTCGGCGGCTTCCCCGCCCTGGGCGCGCAGGTCCTTGGCGACCCGCTCCCGCTCGGCGCGCATGCGCTCGTACACTGATTCACTCACTTCCGGCGGCAAGTCGATGCGCTTGACCCGGATGTCGACGATCTCCACCCCCAGTTCATTGGTCTTCAAGTCCAGGTCCTTGGTGAGCAGGGACATGATCTCGGTCCGGTCCCCGGAAACCACCTCTTGGATGGTGCGCTTGCCGAATTCATCCCGCAAGCTGGTGTTGATCCGCTCCGACATCAGACGCCCGGTTTTGGCGGAACTGCCGCCGGTGGCCCGGTAAAACTGGGCCACGTCGGTAATACGCCATTTGGCGTAGGAGTCGACGATCACGTCCTTTTTCTCGATGGTCAGGAAGCGTTCCGGCCGCGAGTCCAGGGTTTGGATGCGCCCGTCGAATTTGACCACCGTGTTGAGCATGGGCACCATCCAATGGATGCCGGGTTGGTAATCGGTGGCGATGATTTCACCCAAGCGCAGCTTGAGGGCCATCTCCCATTGGTTGACCACAAAGGTACAGGCGTAGACCACCACGCCCAGCAGGGCCAGGCCCACCGGCACCAGCAGTTTGGAAGGATTCATCAGCGTGTCCTCCGGCCGCGGTCAGCATCCCGGGCGGCGGGTTGGTGGGACGTGTCCGGCTGGACGCGGGGTTCCGCCGCCGCCGTTCGCTCGCTTGCCTCTTCCGGATTGGGGGCGGCGAGGATCTTGTCCAGGGGCAGATACATCAGGTTGCCGCTATTTTTTACGTCCACCAGCACTTTTCTGGACTGGGTGAACACGGTCTCCAGAGTTTCCAGGTACAGGCGCTGGCGGGTCACTTCCGGCGCCTTGAGGTATTGGCGTAACACGGCCACGAAGCGGGCGCTTTCACCCTCCGCCTCGGCGATGGATTTATCCCGGTAGGCCATGGCGTCGGCGATGATGCGGGCACCCTCGCCCCGGGCCTGGGGTAATACTTGGTTGGAATAGGCCTGGGCCTGGTTTTCCAGCCGTTCCTTGTCCTCCCGTGCCTTGATGGCGTCATCGAAGGCGCTCTTGACCTGTTCCGGCGGCTTGGCCGGTTGCATGTTGATGCTGGTGATCTGCAAGCCAGTCTTGTATTGATCGATGAGGCCCTGGACCCCCTCTTGAATTTCGGTGGAGACTCGACCCCGGCCCTCGGTGAGGATGAAGTCCAGCTTACTCTTGCCGATGATCTCCCGGACCATGGTCTCGGTGGCGTCCTTCAGGGTTTTTTCCGGGTTTTGGTCCTGGAACAGGAAATCCGCCGGATCCTGGACCCGGTACTGGACCGTCACCTCGAAGTCCACGATGTTCTCATCCCGGGTCAACATTTGCGCCGAGTGCCGGAAGGAACTCACCTGATCCACGTTGACCTTGGTATGTTGCTCGATGGGCAGCGGCAGCCGCCAATGGGGTCCGGGTTGGGTGACTTCCTTATAGGCGCCGAACTGCAGCACCACGCCCCGCTCGGCGGGTTCGATGATGTAAATGCCGGATCCCAGCCATACTGCGAATAGTATTCCGCCGATGATGCCGAGGCTGATGGACCCGCCACCCGGCAAGCCAACACCGCCTCCGGGTCCACCGGAATCACCGCCAGAACGGCGGCCACGACCCTTGTCGAAGAGTCCGCTCAGCTTTTCTTGCAGTTTGCGGACCACTTCGTCTAATTCCGGGGGCCCCTGATCGCCGCCCTTGCCGCTCCAAGGGTCCTTGTTGCCGCCGCCCGGCTCGTTCCACGCCATGGAATACTCCCAAAGTACCTGGTGGTAGCCCGCCGTCCCTCGGATTTTTCCTCGCAGGAGGAAGCCGGCGCCGGCGGGCCGTCGTAAAAAAACCAAGGGTCGAATTCTAGGGGCGCTGGCTGGGGCGGGGCAAGCGGGAACGACTTGGCGTCATCCCGGTTTACCGTGCGCCGGATTCGCGCCGAACTCAGACCCGGTCCCCGGCGGGGTCGCTGTCCCCCTCTTGCAAACGCTCGCCCAGGACCTGTTCCTGGCGCAGCAGGCGCTCCAGGTCCGCCGGCGGTAGCTCGATTTCCAGTTCCCAGCCGCCGTCATCCCGGCTCCGGTCTGCCAACACGTGTCCCTCGGCGAACAGGCGCGCCCGGAGACGGCCATCGCCGCTTTCCAGACGGACCCGGTGGCGTCGTGCGCCGGGCCGCAGATGGATCTGGATGGCCTCCAGCAACAGATCCAGCCCGGCGCCGGTGTGGGCCGAGACCCAGACTTCCCGGGGCCGTCCGTCCGCATCCCGCTCTAGGCGGGGTTGGGCGTCTGGCAGCAAGTCTAACTTGTTGTACACCCGGATTTGGGGAACCTGGCCGGCGCCAATCTCCTGCAATACCTCATCCACCTGTTCGATGCGCAGGGCGCGCTCCGGACTGGAGGCGTCTATCAGGTGCAACAGCAGCGTCGCCGAGCTGGATTCCTCCAGGGTGGAGCGGAACGCCGCTACCAAGTCGTGGGGCAGGCGCTGGATGAAGCCCACCGTGTCCGCCAGGATGGCCTCCGCGCCGTTGGGCAGCGGGATGCGTCGCAGCGTGGGGTCCAGGGTGGCGAACAACTGATCCGCTACCAGCACCGAGGCGGTGGTGAGCCGGTTGAACAGGGTGGATTTGCCGGCGTTGGTATAGCCCACCAGGGACACCGTAGGGACCCGGTTGCGGGCTCGATGGCGGCGGCCCTGGGCGCGGTGCAGGGATACCCGCTCCAGGCGCCGCTTGAGGACCGTAATCCGATGGCCGAGCAGGCGCCGGTCGGTTTCGAGCTGGGTTTCGCCGGGTCCCCGCAGGCCGATGCCGCCCTTTTGCCGTTCCAAGTGGGTCCAGCCCCGCACCAACCGGGTGGAGAGGTGCTGAAGTTGGGCCAATTCCACCTGCAACTTGCCCTCGAAGGAGCGGGCGCGCTGGGCAAAGATGTCCAGGATGAGGCCGGTGCGGTCTAGTACCCGGCACTTGAAGACCCGTTCCAGATTGCGTTCCTGGCTCGGACTCAGGTCCGCGTTGCACAGCACTAGGTCCACGCTGTCATCCGCTACTTGGGTGGCGATTTCCTCCGCCTTGCCGCTGCCGATGTAAAAGCGGGGATCCGGCATGCCCCGGACATTGCCGTGGGCCACGCCCACCAGTTCAGCACCGGCCGATTCGGCCAGCAGTTGAAATTCTTCCAGGTCGGCGGCGTCGTTGCCGTCGCCCCGGTCGATTTGGACCAGCAGTACCTGCTCCCGGCTGTCAGGAGAATTTGGCATGGGCTAGGGCCGTGCGCCACGCGGGGCGGCGGGGGATTGTTCCGCCAAGACGGCTTGGGCCTGGCAGGCCGGCCAGGCCACCGGCGCGGAGCCCATCAATAGTTGCCGGGTTCCTGTTGATCGTCCGAGGGTCCCCCTTGCAGAGGAACCTTGATATTGCGGGCCGGCACCACGGTGGAGATGGCGTGCTTGTACACCATTTGGCTGACGGTGTTTTTCAGCAGCACCACAAACTGGTCGAATGACTCGATTTGCCCCTGGAGCTTGATGCCGTTGACCAGGAAAATGGACACGGGTACCCGTTCCTTGCGAAGGGTGTTCAAGAACGGGTCTTGTAGACTCTGCCCCTTAGACATGTCGTGCTCCTTGTTCTTAGTTGATTCAGAAACGTCAGTAATCCGCCGATTAGCGCAAGATAGGGAAGGTGCGCCAATCGCGGGAAATTACCAATCAATTGTGAATTTTAGCATATTCCGTTCCAATTCTGGCGGTTGTTTTGCTAATGGGCTTCTGCCCGCGCGGCTCCGCTCTGCTCCGTCCTCGCCAGCCAATGGTCCACCAGGGCCATGGCCCGGCCGGCCGGATCCGCCTCTTCATCGAACAGCCAATGTACCTGGGGTTCCGCCCGCAGCCAGGTTAACTGGCGTTTAGCGAATTGGCGCGTGGCCAAGATGCCCTGTTCCCGCATCTGTGCCCAAGTCCAGGTGCCATCCAGATAACCGATCATCTGCCGGTAGCCGAGGCTACGCAGGGACGGCAGTCCTGGGTGCAGATCGGTCCGGGCCAGCAGTTGGCGTACTTCCGCCTCTAGGCCCTGGACCAGCATTTGCTCGAAACGTTCAGCGATCCGCCGCCGCAGCAGTTCCCGGTCCCGGGGCGCCCGCGCCAGCCGCAGGATCCGGTAGGGCAGGGGCTCCGGCACTGCTTCCCGTTGCTGGGCGGACAGGGGCCGACCGGTGAGGAGGCAGACTTCCAAGGCCCGTTGAATGCGTTGCGGATCGTTGGGGTGGATGCGGGCCGCTGCTACCGGGTCCAGGTTCGCCAGGCGCTGGTGCAGGGCCGGCCAGCCCTGGGCCTGGCCGTCCGCCAGTAATTGGGCGCGCAACGCCGGGTCGGCAGTGGGCAGGGGCGCGAGACCCTGGACCAGGGCGCGGAAATAGAGACCGGTACCCCCCACCAGCAGGGGGATTTGGCCGGCCGCCTGGATCTCGTCCATGGCGGTCCGGGCGTCCGCCGCGAACTCCGCCGCTGAATAGGGTTCGCTGGGGTCCCGAATGTCGATCAGCCGGTGGGGCACCCGCGCCAGGATGTCGGCGCTGGGTTTGGCGCTGCCAATGTCCAGGCCCCGGTAGACCTGGACCGAATCGACGCTGATGATCGCCACCGGAAAGGCCTCCACTAGGCGCAGGGCCAATTCGGTCTTGCCGGAGGCGGTGGGACCCATGAGGAACAGGGCTGGCGGCAGCCGCTCCTGGGCGCGGATGGCGGGCGGTAGGCTCATTCAGCGGCCGCGCAGGAACAGGCGGTCCAGGTCCGCCATGCTGAGCCGTACCCAAGTAGGGCGTCCGTGATTGCATTGATCGGACCGCTCGGTGCGCTCCATGTCCCGCAGCAGGGCGTTCATTTCCTCTAGGGTCAGGCGCCGGTTGGCACGGGCAGAACCGTGACAGGCCAGGGTCGCCAATACCTGATCCATTTCCCGCTGGAGACGATCCGAATCCCCCCAGGCTCCCAAGTCCGCCAGGATGTCCCGCAACAGTTGCTCCGGGTTGGCGCCCTGGAGCAGGGCCGGGATGGCCCGTACCGCCAGGGTGTCGATCCCCAGCCGGTCTACTTCCAGGCCCAGAGTGTCCAGGAAATCCCGCTGCCGTTCCCCCAATTCCGCTTCCCGGTCGCTGACCTTGACCAGCACCGGCAGTAACAGGGGCTGGCGATGCAGGGGCCGTTGTCCGGCCTGGGTCTTGAGCCGCTCATAGGTGATGCGTTCATGGGCGGCGTGCATGTCCACCAGGATCAGGCTGTCGCTGGACTGGGCGAGGATATAGACCCCATGCAACTGGGCCAGGGCGAAGCCCAGGGGCGGCGCGCCGGACGGGTCCGGTGCGGCCAGGGGAGGCCCGCCGGGGCCGGAGGAAGGCCGTTGGGCGGCCAGGCTGGCGGCATAGGCACCGGGGCTTTCTGCGATGCCCAGCGCCAGCCCCCATTGGCGGGCTCCTGGTCCGGCGGCGGGTTGGCTGGGCGCTGGCGCTGGCGCTGGGGCCAGGCCGGCCTGGGGCTGGGCCAGCGCCCGTTCCAGGGTCCGGTACAAAAAATCATGCACCAACCGGCCTTCCCGGAAGCGTACCTCCAGCTTGGCGGGATGCACGTTGACGTCCACGGCCCGGGGGTCCAGGTCCAGATAAAGGACGTAGGCGGGTTGACGGCCTTGGTAGAGCAGGTCTTGAAAGGCTTGGCGAACGCCGTGGGTCACCAATTTATCCCGCACCGGCCGGCCATTTACGAACACATATTGAAGATCCGCCTGGGCCCGGGAGAAGGTGGGTCGCGCTACCCAGCCGGATAGGCGCAGGTCGCCGGACCCATGTTCCAGGTACAGGGCTTGGTCCAGAAACGGGGCACCGAGCAGGGCGGCGAGGCGCCGTTCCTGGGCTTCCCGGTCCTGGGCCGGGTCCAGCCGGAACAGTTCCCGACCCCCGTGAGACAACCGGAAGCCGACCTCCATGCGCGCCAGCGCCAAGCGTCGCGCCAGGGTATCGAGGTGCTCTAGCTCGGTGCGCTCGGAACGCAAAAACTTGCGCCTGGCTGGGGTGTTGTGGAACAGATCCCGGACCGTGACCCGGGTGCCGGCCGTAAGGGCGGCGGGCCGAGGTTCACTCCATCCTGCTTCCATGGCCCAGGCTAGCTCCGCGCCCTGGACCCGGGAAACCAGCTCCAGATGAGCTACCGACGCGATGCTGGGCAATGCCTCGCCCCGGAATCCCAGGCTGGCGACGCCTTCCAGTTCATCCAGGGTCCGCACCTTGCTGGTCGCGTGCCGGGTCAAGGCCAGGGCGAGATCGTCGCGCTGGATGCCCTGACCGTCGTCGGTCACCCGCAGCAGCTTGACCCCGCCCTGCTCAACCTCCACCTCGATGCGGGTCGCCCCCGCGTCCAGGCTATTTTCAATCAGTTCCTTGGCCACGGATGCGGGGCGTTCCACCACCTCGCCGGCGGCGATTTGGTTGATGAGGCCGGAAGGCAGCAGTTGAATACGGTTGGACAACAGACTCAGGCTTCCCCAGGGTACTGGCCAACAGCCTAGGGCAAACCGCCGGGGGGCGCAAAGGGCAACCCCCCGTATTGGGACCGGGTCAAGCCATCACCGGCATGGAGGGGGCTGGAGGAGGCGTTCCGGGGATGGCCCCGGAACCGGCAGTCAATCAACTCTTGGGAATACGCAGGACTTGCCCGACCCGGACGTTGTCACCGTTCAGATGGTTGGCGCTACGCAAATCCGACCTGGCGACCCGATATTGTTGGGCGACCTCGGACAGGGTTTCCCCATGAGCCACCTTATGTTGCAGGGTCGCATCAGTATCCGCATCTGCATCCACCCGTGCCACCTGGGCGTCCCTGGCCGGGGGGTGCTTGGCAAAATATTTGCGGATCCCGCCGGTCAGGGCTTCGGCCAAGCGCTCCTGGTGGGCCGGATCTTGAAGTTTCCCTTCTTCCACCGGGTTGGATAGGTAGGCGGTTTCCACCAGCACGGAGGGGATGTTGGGCGCCTTCAAGACCGCGAAACCGGCGTGTTGAACCTGGGATTTGCGGGTCTTGCCCACGCCCTTCAGCCGGCCCAGCACCTGGCGGGCCAGTTGCTGGCTGGCCTCCATGGTGCCGGATTGGGCCATCTCGATCAGCATGGACGTCAGTTGCGGGTCCTTGCTCGATAGTTCCACGCCGGATATGAGGTCGGCCCGGTTTTCCTTTTCCGCTTGAAGGCGCGCCGCCTCGCTAGAGGCGCCCCGCTGGGACAGGGTATAGACGCTGGCGCCGCCGACGCTGGGATCATCCACCGAGTCCGCGTGGATGGATACGAACAGGTCCGCCTTGGCGTCGCGGGCTTTCTGGATGCGCTGGCGTAGCGGGATGAAGTAATCGCCCTTGCGGGTCAACACCGCCCGCATGCCGGGCTGGGCGTTGATTTGGCGTTGGAGACGCTTGGCGATGGCCAGGGTGACGCTTTTTTCCTGGACACCGGTTGGGCCAATGGCACCTGGATCCTCACCACCGTGGCCGGCGTCCACCGCGACCACCAGTTCACGGGGTTCCATGGCGGCGGATGGCGTCTTGACGCCGGATTTCGGCGCCGTGTCCCCCTTCTTGGAGGATTTGCCGTTTTTGCCCCTGGTCTTGCTCCCAGGCTCATTATTGGCCAGCTTGACCGGAGCCGGGGCACTGGCCTCGGCCTCTTCCTGGGGCGCGGCACTGGCGGCCGCCTTGGTTTCCAGGTCCAGCACCAAGCGCTGACCCTGGAGGCCCGTGGCGGGGAGGATGAAGGCCTTGGCGACAACCCCCTGCTTGAGGTCCACCACCATGCGCAGGTCCCGGCCCGCTCGCACAGGTGTCGCCTGCAGCGAGGCGATCACCGGCGCTTTGTCCAGGTTGGTGGGCAAGGCACCCTGGAGACTGGCGTTTTTGATCTCCAGCACCAGCTGGTCTGGCTGTTTCTTGGATAGTTGATGGCTGGCGGGTCCTTGGGTGTCCAGCACCACACGGGTATGGTCCGGCGTCGCCCAGATTTGCACGCCGCGAATCAGGGTTTGTTCCGCCGCTTTGCCCTTGGCGGCGGCCAGGCCCGGTGACTGGCCCGCTAGGACCAGGCCGGACAGGCTTAGGATCAGAGCTAGCCGTTTCATTCTCATCCCCCGCGCACGACCAGGGTAATACACCCCAGATAGGTGGTTAAGACGATAGCACAGCGCTGGAGATAAATATATAAAAATCCGTCTATTAGATGCTGTTCTTCAATTAGTTCTTAAGCCTGCCCAGCAAGGGGTGGAAGCCTTTCTAGGAGTTCCATGCCGATTTTGGTGTGGGGAACCAGTTCCAGGAAGCGGCCGTCGGGGAGGTGGCGGATATGAATTGCCAGGTCCGGCGCTGGCAGGGCGCCGGTGCCCCGGTCCGGCCACTCCACCAGCAGCAACGCGTTTTGTTCCAGCAGATCCCGGATACCGAGATATTCCAGTTCCTCCGGGTCGGTGAGCCGGTAGAGGTCCAGGTGGAAGACGTTGCGCTCATCCAGCAGGTAGGGTTCCAGCAGGGTGTAGGTGGGACTACGGACTGGGCCAGAATGTCCCAGGCCCCGCAATAGGCCCCGGGCTAGGGTGGTCTTGCCGGCGCCCAAGTCACCGTGCAGGAAAATGACCGCGCCCCCGTCCAGGACCTGGGCAAGACGGCCGCCCAGGGCTTCCTGGTCTTCCGGCGTCTGAAGTTCTAGGCTCAACATGGGCTGATCCCCGGATTGACCAGCCGGCGAATTTCCGGCAACAAATCGGAGGCGATCAGCCCCCGTTCCCCGGCCAGCGCCGCCCGGTCTCCGGCCGCCCCATGCAGACATACGCCCAGACGGGCGGCGTCCGCCAGCGGCAATCCTTGGGCGATCAGGGCGGCGATGACGCCGGTGAGCAGATCCCCCATGCCGCCGCTGGCCATGCCGGGATTGCCGCCCTGGCAGATTTCGGCGGGTTGGCCGGCGATCTGGACCAGGGTACCGGCACCTTTTAGCACCTGGACCCCCCCGTAGCGGTCCGCCAAGCGGTGCGCCGCGCCCAGGCGGTCCTGCTGCACGGCATGACTGGAGATGCCCAGCAGGCGCGCCGCTTCGCCGGGATGGGGGGTTAGGATCCAGTTGTCCCGGCGTTGGGGCGCCTGGGCCAACAGATTCAGGGCGTCCGCGTCCACCACCAGAGGTAGGTCCTGGGTCAATACCCGCTCCAGCAGCCCACGGCCCCAGTCGCCCTGGCCAAGACCGGGCCCAATGGCCACCACCCGCGCCTGACTCATCAGGGGTTCCAGATCCGCCGGACCGGCCAGGCCCCGGCACATGAGCTCCGGCCGGCCCAGGTTGAGCAGCGCCGCGTGGCGGCTATCGGTGCCCAGGGTGACCAAGCCGGCGCCGGCCCGCAGGGCCGCTTCCCCGGCTAAGCGGGCGGCGCCGCTGTAGCCGGCCGCACCCCCCACGACCAGCACATGGCCGAAATCGCCCTTATGGGCGTCCCGGCGCCGGCGCGGCAGGAGTTCACTCAGCTCCGGCCAGGCCAGACGGCGGGCGGAGGGGGGGAACCGCTGGAACAGGGCGCTGGGTACGTCCAGGTCTGCATAATGTATCTGGCCCGCCAAGTCCGGGCCCTGGCCCGTGAATAGCCCCTGTTTGAGCCCGATGAAGCTGATGGTTGCGTCCGCCCGCACCGCTTCGCCCAGCACCCGGCCGCTGTCCGAATGCAGTCCCGACGGGATGTCCAGGGCCAATACCGGCACCCCTTGGCCATTGATGTCCCGGATCGCGGCGGCCCAGCCGCCACTGACTTCCCGCTCCAGTCCGGTGCCGAATAGACCGTCGACGATGAGGTCCGTGTCCGGGGGGATACCGGCATAGGCTTGCACCTGGCCGCCGCCAGTCCGGAACCGGCTGGCCATGGCGAGGGCGTCGCCCGCCAACCGGTTGCCGTCTCCCAATTGGAGTACCTGGACCATCAAGCCATCCTGGTGGGCCAAGCGGGCCACCACGTAACCGTCGCCGCCGTTGTTGCCGATTCCGCAGGTCACCACCCAGTGCCGGGCGGCGGGCCAGAGGCCCCGGGCCAATTGGTAGGCGGCGGCGCCGGCCCGTTCCATGAGTAGTCCGCCGGCCAGGGCATAATCCTGGATGGCGATACGATCCAATTCCCGCACCTGGTCGGCGCGGTAAAGGGCCTGTGGCAAACGGGGAGCCAGGTGGGGCGAACTCGGCATGGGGATCGGCTTCCAGGTGATGTCGGGCGTCACCATACCCGGAATAGCCGCTTTGGGAAACGGCGAACCCAGCCAACCTGGGCATTTCCCCGCCAGCCGCTATGCCCAGCGCATGAGAGGGAAAGACTTGATCGGCGGGGCTCAATTATTGGCACAAATGGCCTATATAGATTCGGGGGCAGGTCCGTCCCTGGATAGTGGCCACTGCGCCTAAAAGGAATAGTTATGCAAGATGCTGTCGACCAGAAGCCGTTGGCGGGGACACCGGACCCGGATTTCACTGAGGTGGGCCCTCAAATCGGCCGCTACCTGGTGGAGCGGGGCGCTCTCGCTGAAGATCGGCTCCAGTACGCCATCCGGGTCAAAAGCAAGCTGGGGGAGGGCTATCCCCTGGTGCGGGTGCTGCGGGAGTTGGGAGAACTCGACGAGACCCAACTGCATCAGGCGCTGCGCGAGAATCGCCAATCCTTGCCCCTCGGCAGCCTGCTGGTGGAACTGGGGCTGCTGAAGCCGGCAGAACTGCGCTCCGCGCTGCGTATGCAGAAGGAACCGGGCAACAAGGGTAAGCGGTTGGGCGAACTGCTGGTGGAAAAGAACCTGGTCCAGGAATCCCTGCTGATCGGGGTTCTGGCGGACCAATTGGGTTTTCCCAACCTTGAGCCGAATTTTTCCGAAATCGACCAAACCCTATTGGCCGCCGTCAAGCCGGATTGGTGCCAGCGCTACCAGGCGATGCCGGTGCGGCGCGAGGACGACAAGGTCTGGGTGGTGTTCCGTAATCCCCTGGATGGGGCGGCCCGCCAGGCGGCGGAGGCGGTCTTTGGCGATACCCTGCTGCCGGCCATCAGTACCCGGCGCGCCTTGGCGGAAGCCATTGCCAGTTTTGACGGTAGCCGGCGCCATGCCCAGCAACAGGTGGCCGTTGATGAAACCAAGGTCATCCGGGTGGTGGACCGCCTCATCCTGGAGGCCCTGGAGGCTGGTGCCAGCGACATCCATATCGAGCCCATGCGGAATCAACTGCGGGTGCGGTTTCGCTGTGACGGTATCCTGATCCTGCACCATGAATTGCAGAAGTCGGTAGCCCCGGCGCTGACCAGCCGGCTCAAGGTGTTGTGCAAGGCGGATATCGCCGAAAAGCGCCGCCATCAGGGCGGATCCTTCCTGTTCGAGGACGCCCAATCCGGCCGGCGCAGCGATGTGCGGGTGTCCTTTTTCAATACCATCTTCGGCGAAAAGGTGGTTATGCGGTTGTTGAGCCGCAAGGCGGAACTGTTGGATATCAAGGAAGTGGGCATGGCGCCCCGCATGTTGGAACGCTTCGAGGAAGACGCCCTGGACATGCCGAGCGGGGTGGTCATGATTACCGGCCCCACCGGCTCCGGCAAGACCACCACCCTATACGGCTGCGTCAACTATCTGAATAGCATGGAGCGCAGCATCGCCACCGCCGAGGATCCTGTGGAGTACGTCATCGACGGCATCGCCCAGTGCAGCCTGAATCCCAAGATCAACCTGACCTTCGAGGAAACCCTGCGCCACATGGTTCGCCAGGACCCGGATGTAATCGTGCTCGGCGAGATTCGGGACAAATTCTCCGCCGAGGCGGCCATTCAAGCGGCTCTAACCGGCCATAAGGTGTTGACCACCTTCCATACCGAAGACAGCATCGGCGGGCTGCTGCGGCTGATGAACATGGACATCGAGACTTTTCTCATCTCTTCCACGGTGGTGTCGGTGCTGGCCCAACGGCTGTTGCGCCGGGTGTGCCCCCACTGTGGCGCCTCCTATCGCCCCACCGCCCACGAGCTACAACGGCTGGGTTGCGGCCAAGCGGATCTGGCGGGGGCGGAGTTTCTGCTGGGCCGGGGTTGCGGACGCTGCCACTATTCCGGTTATCTGGGGCGGGTCGGCGTGTTCGAACTGCTGGTGTTGAACGAGCCGGTGCGGGAGGCGATCCTGGCCAAGCGCACCTCATCTGAGATTCGCCGTGTCAGCGTCGAGACTTCTGGGCTCATCACCCTGTTGGAAGACGGCATCGCCAAGGCGGCCCGGGGTCAAACCTCCATCCAGGAAGTGTTGCATCATTTGCCGCGCCTGGGCCGGCCCCGGCCATTGCGGGAGATTCAACGTTTGGCGGGTGCCCTGGGGTGACCTTAGCGGCGCGGATATTGCCGGGGGAAATGTAGATGACCGAAAAATCGTTAAAGGACATCATCGAGGAGCAGTTTGAGACGGACAGCGTCCAGTTGCCGGTCTTCAACCGCATCGCCATGGAATTGCAGCGCAAACGGGCGGACCCCAACATTTCGCTGGACCAGATTTCGGCGCTCATCATGAAGGATCCGGCCTTGGCCAGCCGGATTCTCCGGGTGGCTAATTCTTCCTTCTATGCCGGGCTGCGCCAGGTGGACAAGGTCAGTCAGGCGGTGATGCGACTCGGCATGGAGCGGGTCACCAGCCTGGCCATGGTGGCCTCCCAGTTATTGGCCCATACCGCCAAGATCAAGCTCATTGCGGAGCGGATGCAGAGCCTTTGGAGCCACTCCTTCGCTTGCGCCGTGGGCGGCCGTTGGATTGCCCAGCAGACCGGCAATCAAGCCCGGGCGGAGGAAGTTTTTCTGGCCGCCTTGCTCCACGACTTAGGTGAATTGTTTTTGCTCAAGGTCATGGAAAAATTGGCGAGCAGCCGGGAGGGGGCCCTGACCTTGAGCAATGCCCTGATCGCCGAGGTGGTGGAATCCCTGCACGCGGACATGGGGTATCGGCTCATGCTCAAGTGGCAACTGCCGGAAGCCTATGCGCAGGTGGCCCGGGACCACCACCGGGATGAGACACCGGATGGGAATGATTTGCTGCTCACGGTGCGTCTGGTGGATCTAGCTTGCCATAAGCTGGGCATTGGCCACCCCAGGGCGCCCGACATCGTGCTGGCGGCGACTCCGGAGGCACGCCTGCTGGGCATCAAGGAGGTTAAGCTGGCCGAGTTAGAAGTGCTGCTGGAAGATAGCCTGGGCGAGTCCGGCGCCCTGTTGCGAGCCTGATGAGGAGCCGGGACCCGTAGCGCGAGCGTCGCGAACCCTGCCCGGCCAAACCGTTGTAACATCTGTCGGGCAGTTCCGCCCGGGCAGGCGCCGGTTCGTTTTCCGGTCGGGGTGGGAGCAACTGGCCGACAGCGCCGGCGTTGCCGTCGCGGTGAGGATGGGGTAAGAACAAATACTATTTTTATGAGATTGATTCCATGCATAAATTGCTGCGCCAGCTCAATCAGGATCACAATAATCTGGAACTTCTGCTTAACCTGCTCACCAAGCAACTGGATGAATTCCACGAAGGCCGGGAGCACGACATGGACCTGTTGGCCGAATTGGTGGAATACGTGGCCAGTTATGAGGATCAGGTGCACCATCCCACCGAGGACCTTTTGTTCGAGCGGCTCAAGCTCCGTACCGAGGAAAAGCGGGTGGCGGTGGAGACCTTGGAAGATCAGCACCAATTGCTGACCGACATGACCAAGCGGTTTGCCCAATCCCTGGAAGGCATGCTGTACGGTGAGGTGTTGCTGCGCCGGGAGGTGGAAGCCCAGGGCCGCGCCATGGTCAAGGTGCTGCGCCAACATATGGAATTGGAGGAAGGGGAGGTGTTCCCCCTGATCGACAGCCGCCTTCAGGAAGAGGACTGGGCATTTGTGGAAGAACGGGCGGTCAAAATCCGGGATCCCCTGTTCGTGGAACCGGATCGAGCCCGGTTTATCAATGTGTTCAAACACTTGAGCACCGAGCTAGGGCTTAGCTGAGGCGAGCGCCAGTCTGGGGCGGCGTTGGGCATTGCCCCACGTCGCCCCGGCTAGATCCCGCCTGCCGCCGGAATCAATGACTCCAGCGTTCGAATAGCCGCAGGCCGTTGCGCAGCGCCGGGTTGACCAGCGTCGCCAGGGGCAGGGAGGCGGGATCCACGGACGCCAGGAAATTCTTGAGATGCACCCCCAGCGCCGTATTGCCGTCCAGGCGCAGATGGCGTTGGAAAAATAGGCTGTCCGGATCTTCCCGGCCGGTGACTAAGAGCAAAAAGTCATACAGACTGCCGGTCACCGCCAGGTCCGGTTCCGCCTGTTCCGCCGCGCTGAAACCAGCCTCTCCCAAGCGGACCGCGAAGCCCGCCGTGGCATCCTCCACCTGAATCCGGACCACCCGCTCCAGCAGGAAGTCCAGTTCGCCGGCGCGGCGCTCGGTTGCGAACACCCGATTGAGGATTTCGGCGGCGACGGTACTGTTCAGACGTCCGGGCAGCCACCCCAGGGGCAGGCTCAGCAGACGGGGGAGACGGGGACGGGACGGGTTGGGTTCCATGTTGGGACTCACAAAGTTGCGAACGAACGACAAACCGGAGGCTCCGGGGGAATTGCGCGCCGGGCCTAGGGCTCCGCGTTGATCTCGTCCAGGTTCGGAACCTGGTCCATGGCGTCCAGCCCCTCGAATAGTTCCTCGACCCATTCCCTCAGCCGGCCCACCCGGCTTTTGCGCACGATTTCCTTGACCACCAGCAGGGAATTGGGTTGCATGCTGAATTGGCGCAGTCCCATGCCCAGCAACAGACGCACATAGCGGGGATCGCCGGCCATCTCGCCGCACATGCTGACCGGCACCTGGGTGGCGGCCCCGGCTTCGATGGTCATGCGGATCAGACGCAGCACCGCCGGATGTAGGGGGTTGTAGAGATAATTGACTTCATCGTCTACCCGGTCCACCGCCAGGGTGTACTGGATCAGGTCGTTGGTGCCGATGGACAGAAATTCCAGATGGCGGGCGAATTGGCGGGCACATAGGGCCGCCGATGGAATTTCAATCATGCCGCCGACCGGGATGGCTGGGTCGAAGCGGAGTCCCTCCCGGCGCAGATCACCTTTGACTTCCTCGATCAGGCGGCGTACGCCGATGATTTCCTGCAAACTGGACAGCATGGGCAACATGAGCCGCACCGGACCCTCCGCCGAGGCGCGCAGGATGGCCCGCAACTGGGGCTTGAATAGGTCCAGTTCCTTCATGCACAACCGGATGGCCCGTAATCCCAGGGCCGGATTGCAGGATGGGGGACAGGGTAGACCGGCTTGTCCGTCCACCTGCTTGTCACCCCCCAGATCCAGGGTGCGGATGGTGACCGGAATGCCATTGAGCCCCCGTACCACGCTGGAATAGTTGCGGTACAGCTCCTCTTCCTGGGGAACATCGGTCCGGTTCATGTAAAGGAATTCGGTGCGGTATAGGCCGACGCCGCTGGCGCCCCCGGCCATGGCACTCAGGATGTCCTCCGGCAATTCAATGTTGGCCAGCAGATGGACCGGCTCCCCGTCGGCGGTCAGGGATGGCTGGTGGATCAAGCCCCGCAGGGCCACCTGGTGGGCCCGGGACGCACGGATGCGCTGACGGTAGTGATCCAGCAAGGACTCGTCCGCGTCGGCCAGGACGATGCCCTGGTCGCCGTCCACCACCAGCATCTCGCCGTGCCGCAGGTATTGGGTGATGTTGCGCACCCCCACCACCGCCGGAATATTCAGGCTGCGGGCCAGAATCGCGGTATGGGACATGGGACCGCCAAATTCGGTCACGAACGCCGCCACGCCCCGATGCCGAAACAGGATGGTGTCCGCCGGAGAAATGTCCTGGGCGATGACTACCCGGCCCCGCATGTCCTCGTCGGTGGTCAGTTCCTCGGGGAGGGACTCCATCAGACACTTTTGGATTTGGATGACCACGTGATCCACGTCATCCTTGCGCGCCGCGATGTACTCGTCCTCCATTTCCTCGAACACCTGGATGAGGGCATCCCGGCGCATTTGCAGCGCCCATTCGGCCGCACACAACTGATAGCGGATCAGCTCCAGGGGCGCCTCGGTGATGGCCACGTCCTCAAGCATCATCAAGTGCGTGTCGATGAACTCGGCGATGTTGCGCGGGGTGTCCGATGGGATATGGGCACGCACCGCCTGGAGTTGGCGGCGGGCGTTTTCCACTGCCCGCCAGAAGCGGTCGATCTCGGAGTTGACTTCCGATTCCTTGATCCAGCGGGGCGCCACGTCCACTGGGCGCCGATTAAGCAAAAACGCCGGCCCCAGGGCGACCGCCCCGGTGACGCCAATCCCAATGCCTGTGCAGGCTAGGGTCATTCACCCTCCCCGAATTTGTCCGCCACCAAGTCCGTGAGCGCCGTTACTGCGGCCTTTTCGTCCCCACCTTCCACTTCCAGATTGATCTTAGTCCCTTGGCTGGCGGCTAGCATCATGACGCCCATGATGCTCTTGCCGTTGACCCGCTGACCGTTACGCTCAACCTCGATACGACTTTGGTAGCGGCTCGCGGTGCTCACGAACTTGGCTGCGGCCCGTGCATGCAGGCCCAACTTGTTCACGATACGCAATTGTTTTTGAATCATCCGTCAACCTCGCACAGCAAAACACCGTCGCGGCCACCAGTGACCGCCTTGTCCGCCAATTCTTTTAGCCCCAAATGGGGGTAATTCAATACCCGGACGACCATGGATAAATTGACTCCGGTCACCATCGCCACCTGCCCGGAGCGGATAAAGCCTCGTGCCAAGTTGGCGGGCGTGGAGCCAAACATATCCGCTAGTATCAGCACTCCGGCGCCCTCATCCAACTCCCGCAACACTTGGGCGGCCCGGGCGCCGACTTGGGCTAGATCACTATCCAGGGCCACCTCCAGGGTGCGGATACGCAGTGGACTCCGGGCCAGCATGTGGGTAGCCGTCTCCGCAAGGGCCGCACCCAGGGCATTGTGGGTCATCAACAGCAGCCCAACGCTCATTTAGGATAGCTCGCGGTGCCGGGTCAGGACGCGCCGGCCGACCCCGGCGAAATGGTCCTTGAGGCGCTCCACCAAATAGACCGAGCGGTGCTGGCCCCCGGTGCAGCCCACCGCGATGGTCAGATAAGAGCGGCCATCCGCCTCGAAGGCCGGTATCCAGCGATCCAGGAAGCCTTGGATGTCCTGCTCCATGCGCGCCACTTCCGGACTCTCCCCCAGGAACGCCCGCACCGGCGCATCCCGGCCGGTCAACTTGCGCAAATCCGGCTGCCAATGGGGGTTCGGCAGACAGCGGGCGTCGAACACGAAATCCACGTCCCGGGGAACCCCGTGTTTGAACCCAAAGGATTCCAGCAAGATGGACACCCCTGCGCCGCCCCCTTCGACCCGTTCCCGCACCAAGTCCCGCAATTGGTAGATGTTGGTGTGACTGGTGTCGATGCGCAAGTCCGCTTGATCCAGAACCGGCTCCAACAGGCGCCGTTCCAGTTCCAAGGCGTCCGCCAGCGGATGCTCGGGACCTGACAAGGGATGCTTGCGCCGGGTTTCGTTGAAGCGTTGGATCAGGGTGTCGGGCTGGGCTTCCAGGAACAGTATCCGGCAATCCACCCGGTGCTGGCGCAATTCCCGCACCAGTTCAGGCAGGCGAGCCAGTCCTTCGGGGGAACTGCGGGCATCGATCCCCACGGCGGTCCGGTCGAAGGCGGGCTCCTGGGATTCGATCAAGCGCTGGGCCAGGACTTCCAGCAGGAACATCGGGATATTATCAATACAGTAATATTTGAGGTCTTCCAGGGTGTGTAGGGCAATGGACTTGCCCGAGCCGGAAAGACCCGTGACGATAATGACCTTTTTCATCGGCATGCTGGATGGATGCTGTCAGCCAAAAAGTAATTCTGATTCTTTTCCGTGCAGAATCGCCCGGTGTTGGCGATCCGCGAAATCCTGGCTGGCGTCGTAACCGCGCAAACGCAGGGCGTGGTGCCGCACCGCCGCCTCCACCAGTACCGCTAGGTTGCGGCCCGGCGCTACTGGAAGCGTCAATTCTGGCACCGGCACCTCCATGACCTCCTGGGAGGAATGGGTCCCTTCCAGCCGATCCATTTGGGCCAATTGATCATCCGTCATCCGCTTCAGGTTGACGATCAGGTGCAGATCCTTGCGGCGGCGCACGGCGCTGTCACCAAACATGGCCCGGACGTTGAGAATGCCCAGGCCCCGCACTTCCAGGAAGTCTCGCAACAGGGCGGGACAGGTGCCATTGATGACATCCGGTGCCACTTTGGCGAACTCCGGCGCATCGTCGGCGATCAGGCGATGGCCCCGGGAAATCAGGGCCAGCGCCAACTCACTCTTGCCCACTGCAGATTCCCCGGTCAAGAGTACGCCCATCCCCAGCACTTCCATGAAGACGCCGTGCAGGGTGATGCGCCGGGCCAGGGCTTGGGTCAGGACGTACTGGAGCGTGGCAGACACCTGGTCGTAGTCTAGGGGGGTGGCGATCAGGCAGCATTCGGTCAACTGGGACCAACTCTGAAACTCAGGCGCCGGTTCAATGCCATCCGCGAACAGAATCGCCGCCGGCCGGCAGCCGAAAAGCTGTTCAATGGTTTCCCAGTAGGTGCTCTGGCCCAGACCTTTTAGATAGGCGAGTTCCGCGAAGCCGATGACCTGGATGCGGTTGGGGTGGATACAGTTGAGGGGTCCCACCAGGGCGTGCCGGGCGGCTTCCGGGAAGGTGCCGAGGATTTGATTGGCGCGACCCTGATCCCCGGTCAGCCAGCGCAATTGCAAGCGCTTGCCGACCCGTTCGACCAGTTCTTGAACGGACAGAGAAGCGTTCATGCCCCGGCGGACACGGCCTCCCAGTCCAGAATGCGGCGCAGAATATCTTCCGGGTTGCCGGCGGCGCGCAATTCGGCCCGGAACGGTGCTTGGTCGAACAAGGTCGCCAGTTTAGCCAACAGTTGTAAGTGTTCGTTATTGGCGGCCTCCGGAACCATCATCCCGAATACCAAATCCACTGGCACGTTGTCACTGGCGTCGAAGGCTACCGGATTGGCGAGGCGCAGGAACGCGCCTAGGGGGCGTTCCGCCTCCGCTAGGCGCGCGTGGGGCAGAGCCACCCCCTTGCCGATACCGGTGCTCCCCAGGCGTTCCCGCTCCAACAACTGATCCAACACCCGTCCGCGCGTTAGGTTGGGGGAGCCCGACGCCAGCAAGGCCGCCAGGTGCTCCAGCACCCCCTGTTTGTCGCGGATTATTGGCTTGTGGGCGATGCGCTCCACCAGGATGAAGTTGAGAGGGAACATAGTCTCTATTGCCCGTCTATCAGGAAACACCGGTGCCTAGTAAGGTTTATTCCGGTTCCACCGGGACCGGTGCATCGCCACCCCGGTGCTGATGTTTCTTTTCCTTGTGCTTGATGACTTGGCGGTCCAGTTTGTCGATCAGCCCGTCAATGGCTGCATACATATCATCATGCACCTCGTCGGCATAGACCTTGGCTCCGTTGACTTGAATCGACGCCTCTGCCTTTTGCCGCAACTTTTCCACGCTCAAAATCACATGAACGTCTATGACCTGGTCGAAGTGCCGCTCCAATTTATCGAATTTGGTGTCCACGTAATTCCGTAGGGCTTCGGTGACTTCGACATGATGGCCGGTGACACTGATCTGCATGGCGTGCTCCTATGGGCAAGTATCAAAGCAAACGTTTGCGCTCGTTGGACGGGGGTATGCTCAGCAATTCCCGGTATTTGGCGACTGTGCGCCGAGCAACCTCGATCCCCTGCGCTTCTAGAATTTGAGCGATTTTGTTGTCGCTCAAGGGTTGGCTTGGCTTTTCGGCCGCAATCAATTTCTTGATTAGGGCGCGAATCGCGGTGGCCGACGCCTCTCCTCCAGCGGAGGTACTGACATGGCTGGAAAAGAAATATTTGAACTCAAAGGTGCCCCGGGGGGTGTGCATGTATTTCTGGGTAGTCACCCGGGAAACCGTGGACTCGTGCATCTCCAGGGCCTCGGCGATGTCCCGAAGTACCAGGGGTCGCATGGCTTCCTCCCCATGTTCCAGGAAGCCCCGCTGGTGTTCGACGATTTTGATGGCGACTTTCAACACGGTTTCATTGCGGCTGGTCAAGCTCTTGATGAGCCAGCGCGCCTCTTGGAGATGATTTTTCAAACAGGTGTTATCGTCGCTCTGGTCGGCGCGGCGCACGAGCTTGGCATAATCCGGATTGACCCGCAACTTTGGCGTCACGTCCGGATTCAATTCTACGTGCCAACCGCCCCGCTGCCGGCTGACGAATACGTCGGGAATCACATAGTGGGGTTCGCTTTCCACCACGGCGGTGCCGGGCCGCGAGTTGAGGGTGCGTAATAACTTGAGGATGTCATTGAGATCCGTATCGCTCAACTGGAGCTTGCGCTTGAGTTGCGCGGTGTCCTGGTTGGCCAGCAATTCAAAATAGACCTCGCAGACCTGGAGCGCCAAGTCCCGGCGTGGAGTATCCGGGGGTAATTGGCGCAACTGGATCACCAGGCACTCCCGTGGATCACGGGCGCCGACGCCAGGCGGGTCGAAGGCTTGGATGCGATGCAGCACCGCCTGTACTTCGTCCAAGTCCAAATCCAAATCCGCACCACCGAGCCCTTCGTGCAGATCCTCCAGGCTGGTGGTGAGGTAGCCGTCCTCGTCGATGGCGTCGATGATCGCCAGCGCCACCGCTTCGTCGGTGGGCGAGAAGCGGGTCAGGTTGAGTTGCCACAGCAGGTAATCGTGCAGGGTGCTGGCCCGGCTGGTTTGGGCTAGGAAATCCGTGTCATCCTCGTCCTTGGGAGAATTGCCAGTGGTTGGCAGGTAGCTGTCATAGACATCCGCCCAGTCGGTGTCCACCGGCAGTTCCTCGCCGAGGCGTGCGCTTTCCGGATTGAGTTCATGGTCTTCGCTGCGATTATCCCGAATGGGTTCCGCCGGTGTGCCATCCTGCCCGCCGGCGCCCGGCCGTTCATCCCCGGTCCACTGGTCCCGCAATTGTCCTTCGTCCTCGGTTTCCAACATCAGGTTGGAGTCGAGGGCTTCCTGAATTTCCTGTTTGATTTCCAGGGTGGACAACTGCAACAGGCGGATGGCCTGCTGCAATTGCGGCGTCATGGTGAGATGCTGGCCGAGTCGAAGCTGGAGGGTCTGCTTCATGTGGAAACAATGGGTCGCTGCTGGTACGCAATTTGTATGTTAGGGCCGCAACCTAAGTCTAGCCAAAAGGCGGGCCCAAAAAGCGAGCAATATTCTTTTTTGGCTTGTTGTTTGTCAACGTGGGTGTTTATTCGTCTAGGAGGGGTGGCCCTTTCTATCTGGATCCCGTAGGCGGGG